>NZ_CP017267.1:0-107500 GCF_001870205.1 Vagococcus teuberi
ATTTAAAAGTTATCAACAAGCGTTACTTAACCTGTTAATAACTGTGATGAAATATTATAAAATTAACGTTTGTATTTGTGTATATCTTGTTAATAAATAAATTAAAAAAAAGATATGCACAAAAAAAAACAAGCTGTGCATATCTTTTATTAAGACTTGATAATAAAGTATCCACAACTAAAAAATTCAGTGGAAAACTTTTTTTTTTAGTGCTAGAATATAAAAGACTATATGAGTTAGGGGGATAACTATGCCCGATTTTAATTTTATTTGGCAGGAACTTGTTGAAAACTATCGTAAATCACTAACTTCTCCAAGTTTTAGTGCCTGGATTGATCCTGCAAAACCGATTAATTTGCAAAATAATATATTAACAATCGAACTACCATCAGATTTACATAAAAATTACTGGGAAAAAAATTTAGCTGCAAAAATTGTAGAAACTGGTTTTGAATTAACAGGTGAAGAAATTACGCCTGTTTTTATTATTCAAGACGATGAGCCTATTGTAACCAAAACACAAAAAGATTCTCCTGTAGAATTACCAAACATTGTCAAAAAAAATAGTAAAAAAGCGTTACTAAACTCTAAATATACCTTTGACACCTTCGTCATAGGAAAAGGAAATCAGATGGCTCATGCGGCTGCATTAGTTGTTTCAGAAGACCCTGGAGCCACATATAATCCACTATTCTTCTATGGTGGTGTAGGACTAGGGAAAACACATCTAATGCATGCTATTGGACATCAAATGTTGGCAAATAATGTTGACGCTAAAATAAAATATGTTACAAGTGAGTCATTTGCAAATGACTATATTAATTCAATTAAAAACAGTACTTCTGAAGATTTTAGGCAAGAATATCGTAATGTAGATTTACTACTAGTTGATGATATTCAGTTTTTTGCTGATAAAGAGGGGACACAAGAAGAATTTTTCCATACATTCAATACACTTTATAACGAGGGTCATCAAATTGTATTGACTAGTGATCGTTTACCAAATGAAATTCCAAAATTACAAGAGCGATTGGTATCAAGATTTGCTTGGGGATTATCAGTAGACATAACACCTCCTGATTTAGAAACGCGTATTGCCATTTTGCGTAAAAAAGCAGATGCAGAAGGATTAGAAATTCCAGACGATACATTATCCTATATCGCTGGTCAAATAGATTCAAATATACGCGAATTAGAAGGTGCCCTAGTACGTGTACAAGCTTTTTCAACAATGAAAGGGCAAGATATTACAACTAGTCTGGCTGCTGATGCATTAAAAAGTTTAAAACCTTTGAAAGAAAAAAGTGAATTATCTATTTTAGGTATTCAAGAAGAAGTATGTAAGTATTATCATCTGCAATTAAAAGATTTAAAGGGAAAAAAACGTGTCAAAACCATCGTTGTTCCTAGACAAATCGCTATGTATTTATCTCGTGAATTAACAGATAATTCTTTACCAAAAATTGGTGCAGAATTTGGTGGTAAAGATCATACGACAGTCATACATGCACATGAAAAAATTCAACAGTTAATTGAAAAAGATATAACTATACAAAAAGAAGTAAATGATATTAAACAAAAACTTCTTTGAAAAGCTGTGGAAAAAAACAAAATTTAATATTAATTTATCCACAGTTTTTCAACAAGCTGAATCCTTTACCAGTTATCCACAAAAAAGGTTTTTCCACAGTATGAACAGCACCTACTACTACTACTATTTTATATAATATTAATTAAAAGGAGATCTCTTAATGAAAGTTACCCTAAATAGATCAGCATTTTTAGAAGAATTAGCTACAGTTCAACGAGCTATTTCAGGTAAAACAACTATTCCTATTTTAACGGGAGTAAAATTAACGATTACAGAATCAGGTTTAACTCTTACAGGAAGTAATGCTGATATATCTATTGAAACATTTTTAAATGTAAATAATGAAAAAGCGAATATGTTAATTGAATCAACTGGCTCTATTGTAATTCAAGCTCGCTTTTTTAATGAAATTATCAAAAAATTACCCGAGCAAACATTAACATTAGAGTTAATAGAAAATAATCAAGTCATTATTACATCAGGTAAAGCTTTATTTAATGTTAATGGATTAAATGCAGAGAGTTACCCTCAATTACCTATAGTAGATGATAAAACAAGCTTCAAATTACCTGCTAGGGTATTAAATAAACTAATTAGCGAAACTGTTTTCGCAGTATCTTCTCAAGAAAGTAAACCAATACTCACAGGGGTACATTTAACATTGAATAACAGCCAATTGCTAGCTGTGGCAACAGATAGTCATCGACTAAGTCAACGAAAAATTGAATTAGATAATGTAAATCAAGTATTTGATGTCGTTATTCCTGGAAAAAGTTTACTCGAATTATCACGTTCTTTTAAAGATGAAGAAGAATTAGTTGATATATCTATAATGGATAATCAAATTTTATTTAGAACAGAAACTATGAACTTTTATTCTCGACTATTAGAAGGTAATTATCCAGATACAAATCGATTAATACCTACAAGTTTTAATACAGAAATAAACTTTAATGTTTCTAATCTTTTATCAGCAATAGATAGAGCATCTTTATTGTCTCATGAGGGTCGAAATAATATAGTCAAACTGTCAATTGATTCAGAGAATGTTACTATATATGGAAATTCACCAGAAATTGGAAATGTAGAGGAGAAATTATCTTACTTAGAAGTTGAAGGAGAACCTATAGTTATATCTTTTAATCCAGATTATATGAAGGCATCATTAAAATCATTTGGTGATATTGATATTACAATTCGTTTTATTTCACCTATTCGTCCCTTTACACTACAACCTAAAGATGGAGACATTGAATTTATTCAATTAATTACCCCTGTCCGAACTAATTAAATATGAATTCCTCACTTATAACGTGAGGTTTTTTTTATAAAAAGATCAAATTTAACGGAATATAAAGAGATTAAAAGGAAGGTAATAACATGACTATTTATGATTATATTGCCACATTGGATAGTGGTGAAACTTACTCTATGGAACGATATAAAGGAAAAGTGATGGTGATTGTTAATACAGCTACTAAATGTGGTTTAGCTTCACAATTTAAGGAGTTAGAAGAAATTTATCAAACATATAAAAATCAAGATGTTATTGTATTGGGATTCCCATCAGATCAGTTTCATCAAGAATTAAAAGATAGTCAAAAAGCAAGCCAAACTTGTCGAATGACGTATGGAGTAAGTTTTCCAATGCATGAAATATCCAAAGTTAATGGAGCATATGCCAATCCAATTTTTGATTATTTAGTTGAAGGAACATTTGGTTTTTTAGGTAATAAAATCAAGTGGAATTTTACAAAATTTTTAGTAGATAAAAATGGAAATGTCGTAAAACGTTTTGCACCTACAGATAAGCCAGAAAAAATGATTCCTTATATTAATAGCTTACTTGAAGAATAATTTTATCAGTCATTCTTTCAAATTCTAAAACAAAGTATTGATCACTTCGATACTTTGTTTTTTTATTAAAGTAAAAATGCGTATGAAAAGCAAATTACTTTCGCATATCTAAATTCTAACACAATCCACTTCATTTAATTTAATAAATAACTTTTATTCGTTCTGTCGAATTTTATAAAAATATTCATTATTTTACGTTCTAAGAGATTTAGGCTTAAAAATGATAAAAGTATCGATTTATTCTATATATGCTTAAAAAACGATTTTACCAAAGAAAATTTGTTTTTAGGTTGTAAAAAGGGTATAATGTAAGTAACGGTAAATTGAAACAGAGAAGGTGAAAATTTGTGAAAAAGGCATTTAAATTAAAGACAGAATATATGACTCTTGGTCAATTTTTAAAAGAAGTTGATGTGATTTCCAGTGGTGGAATGGCTAAGTGGTTTTTACAAGAGAATACAGTATTTGTAGATGGAGAACCAGAAAACCGTCGTGGAAGAAAACTATATGCAGATATGATGATAGAAATACCTGATGTAGGTACTTTTTTTATGGAAAAAAATACATCGGATGAAGAATAATCATGCAGCTTAATCAAATTGTCTTAACAAATTATCGTAATTATAATCAGTTAACACTAGATTTTTCACCTAAATTAAATGTATTTGTAGGAGATAATGCACAAGGAAAGACAAATTTATTAGAAAGTATTTATGTTTTATCACTAACAAAGAGTCATAGAAGTAATCATGAAAAAGAGTTAATTCAATGGAATAAAGAATTTGCTCGAATTGAGGGGAATATCAGTAAAAAAAATGGGGACATTGATTTAACGATGATTGTTTCTAACAAAGGTAAAAAGACAAAAGTAAATGGATTAGAACAGACCAAATTAAGCCAATATATAGGCTATTTAAACGTCATATTATTTGCCCCTGAAGATTTATCCTTAGTGAAAGGCTCACCTCAACATCGTCGAAAATTTCTTGATATGGAAATTGGACAAATCAACTCACAATATTTGCATCACTTAAGTAATTACCAATCTGTTTTGAAACAGCGCAACCAGTATCTAAAAAAATCAGCTTATAATAAAACACATGATGCAGTGTACTTAGATGTATTGAATGAACAATTAGCACAAGAAGGAAGTTTTGTGCTCTTTTCACGTTTGTATTTTATTGGATTATTAGAGAAATGGGCAAATACAATTCATGAGAGTATTTCATATGGTAAAGAAAAACTCAACATTACTTATAAAACATCTCTAGAGTTGACAGAAGAGATGACTCAAGAAGAGCTATTTCATTTACTCATGAAAGAATTTAAACAATCAGAAGCAAGAGATTTAGCTCAATTAACAACAAGTGTTGGTCCACACAGAGATGATTTAGTTTTTATGGTTAATGGACAAAATGTTCAAACTTATGGTTCTCAAGGTCAACAACGAACAACAGCTTTGAGTGTTAAGCTAGCGGAAATTGAGTTAATTAATGATGAAATTGGTGAATATCCTATTTTATTATTGGATGATGTTTTAAGTGAATTAGATGATGCAAGGCAAGTACAATTGATGGAATTTATTGATAATAAACTCCAAACATTTTTAACAACAACGAGTGTGTCGCATTTAAATGATAAATTAAACATTAAACCCGAAGTATTCTATGTAACAAATGGAGAAGTAGAAAGGATGAGTGAAGACGTTGACGGATAAACAAGTAAACAAAGGCCAAGCTTCAGCATATGATGCAAGTCAAATTCAAGTCTTAGAAGGATTAGAAGCGGTAAGAAAGCGCCCAGGAATGTATATTGGATCGACCGGTCCACAAGGTTTGCACCACTTAGTATGGGAAATAGTCGATAACTCGATTGACGAGGCGTTAGCAGGGTATTGTACAGAAATTAATGTCACGATTGAAGAAGATAACAGTATCACAGTCAAAGATAATGGACGTGGTATTCCAGTAGGGATTCAAGAAAAAACGGGACGACCAGCTGTTGAAACCGTCTTTACAGTCTTACACGCTGGAGGAAAATTTGGCGGTGGGGGTTATAAAGTCTCAGGTGGTTTACATGGTGTAGGTTCATCCGTTGTAAATGCTTTATCTGAATCACTTAATGTTAAAGTTCATGTTGATGGGAAAATTCATCATCAAGAATTTAATCGAGGAAAAGTCGTAGATGACTTAGAAGTAATTGGTGAAACAGACCATCGCGGAACAGTTGTTAACTTTAAACCGGATGCTGAAATTTTTAAAGAAACAACCATTTTTGAATATGATAAATTAGCAACACGTATTCGTGAATTAGCATTCTTAAATAGAGGATTACGTATTAGTATTACTGATAAACGTGTGAGTCCTGAAAAAGAAGAATCTTACTACTACGAAGGTGGGATTAAGAGTTATGTTGAGTATTTAAATGCTGGGAAAACAGTTCTTTTTCCAGATCCAATTTACACAGAAGGTGAACAACAAGATATTAGTGTTGAAGTAGCAATCCAGTACACTGACGATTACCATACTAATTTGTTGAGTTTTGCTAATAATATCCATACCTATGAAGGGGGAACACACGAGTTTGGTTTTAGAACTGCTTTAACACGTGTGATTAATGATTATGCAAAACGTCAAAAATTATTAAAAGAAAATGACGAAAATTTAAGTGGGGATGATGTACGTGAAGGAATGACAGCTGTTATCTCTATCAAACATCCAGAACCACAATTTGAAGGACAAACAAAAACAAAATTAGGTAACTCTGAAGTAAGAACAGTTACAGATCGATTATTCTCAGAAGCCTTTAATAAATTTTTATTAGAAAACCCTGATGTAGCAAAACGTGTCGTTGAAAAAGGGATTTTAGCATCTAAAGCTCGTTTGGCAGCTAAAAGAGCACGTGAAGTAACACGACGTAAGGGAGCTCTTGAAATTAGTAGTTTACCTGGTAAGTTAGCTGATTGTTCAAGTCGTGATCCTGAGAAAAGTGAATTATATATTGTCGAAGGGGATTCTGCGGGAGGCTCAGCAAAAACTGGTCGTGACCGTAAGTATCAAGCCATTTTACCTATTCGTGGGAAAATCTTAAACGTCGAAAAAGCAAGCATGGAAAAAATATTGGCCAATGCAGAAATTCGTTCACTATTTACAGCAATGGGAACGGGGTTTGGTGGCGATTTTGATGTATCAAAAGCACGTTATCATAAATTAATTATCATGACCGATGCCGACGTCGATGGGGCACATATTAGAACTCTTTTATTAACGCTATTTTATCGTTATATGCGTCCAATTGTTGAAGCTGGATATGTTTACATTGCTCAGCCGCCATTGTATGGGGTAAAACAAGGGAAAAAAATTACATATATTCAACCAGGAAAAGATGCCGATGAGAGATTAGCACAAGCAGTTGCCGATCTTCCAGCAACACCAAAACCAAGTATTCAACGTTATAAAGGTCTAGGAGAGATGGATGACCATCAATTATGGGATACAACAATGGATCCAGCCAAACGTACAATGTTACGTGTAACAGTTGAAGATGCTGCTAAAGCAGATGCTGTATTTGATATGTTGATGGGGGATAGAGTAGAACCCCGTCGTGAGTTTATCGAGGCCAATGCACATTATGTTAAGAATTTAGATATTTAAGTAAGGGAGATACGTTCATGTCTGAAGAAATCAGAGAAAATATTCAAGATGTTAATTTGACACAAGAAATGGAAGAATCCTTTATTGATTATGCCATGAGTGTTATTGTGTCTCGTGCGTTACCAGACGTAAGAGATGGACTAAAACCTGTTCATCGCCGTATTTTATATGGGATGAACGAAATGGGCGTGACACCTGATAAGGCTCATAAAAAATCAGCACGTATCGTTGGGGATGTTATGGGTAAATACCATCCTCATGGTGATAGTGCGATTTATGAATCCATGGTGCGTATGGCTCAACCATTTAGTTACCGTAATATGTTAGTTGATGGGCATGGTAACTTTGGCTCTGTCGATGGTGACGGGGCTGCCGCGATGCGTTATACGGAAGCTCGTATGAGTAAGATTGCGATTGAAATGTTACGCGATATCAATAAAAATACCGTTAATTTCCAAAAAAATTATGATGAAACTGAAAGAGAACCAGAAGTATTACCTGCACGATTTCCTAACCTTCTAGTTAATGGGACAACTGGTATTGCGGTTGGTATGGCGACGAATATACCACCGCATAACTTATCTGAAGTTATTGATGCGTTGAAGTTGTTGATGGATAATAAAGAAGTAACAACGAATGAATTAATGGAAGCTCTACCTGGTCCAGATTTCCCAACTGGTGGACTTGTTATGGGGAAATCTGGTATTCGTAAAGCTTATGAGACTGGTAGAGGCTCAATTATTGTTCGTGCTAAAGTAGATATTGAAGAAAAATCTAATGGCCGAGAACGCATCATTGTAACAGAAATTCCATATATGGTGAATAAGGCTAAACTAGTTGAACGTATTGCTGAGTTACATCGTGAAAAACGAATCGAAGGTATTACTGATTTAAGAGATGAATCATCACGTGAAGGTATGCGTATTGTCATTGAGATTCGTCGAGATACAAGTGCATCTGTTGTGTTGAATAATTTATACAAATTAACCTCACTACAAACAAGTTTTGGTTTTAATATGCTAGCCATTGTTAAAGGTGTACCAAAAGTTTTAGGATTAAAATCAATTCTAGAATATTATCTAGAACATCAAAAAGAAGTCATTGTTCGTCGTACAGAATTTGATAAACAAAAAGCAGAAGCACGTGCTCATATCTTAGAAGGATTGAGAATTGCGTTAGATCATATTGATGAAATTATTAAAATTATCCGTGCATCTGATTCTGATGATGTGGCAAAAGCAACTTTGATGGAGCAGTTTGATTTATCGGATAGACAATCACAAGCAATTTTAGATATGCGTTTACGTCGTTTAACCGGTTTAGAACGTGAAAAAATCGAAGCGGAATACCAAGATTTATTAGTATTAATTGCTGATTTGAAAGACATATTAGCTAATCATCATAGAGTACTTGATATTATTTCTGAAGAACTTGATGAAGTTCAACGTAAATATGGTGATGAAAGACGGACTGAATTACTCGTTGGAGAAGTATTAAGTCTTGAAGATGAAGATTTAATTGAAGAAGAAGATGTGGTTATCACATTAACTCACAATGGCTATATTAAACGATTGCCAAGTACAGAATTCCGTACACAAAACCGTGGTGGACGTGGTGTTCAAGGTATGGGTGTACATGATGATGATTTTGTTGAAAATCTCTTATCATGTTCAACTCATGATACGTTATTATTCTTTACTGACACGGGTAAAGTATATCGTGCTAAAGGGTATGAAATTCCTGAGTATGGTCGTACTGCGAAGGGAATCCCAGTGATTAACTTATTGGGGATTGATTCATCTGAAAAAATCGAAGCAATCATCAATGTTGAAGGAAAAGCTGATTCTAACCAATACCTATTCTTCACAACTAAGCTAGGAACGGTAAAACGTACTTCAGTTCAAGAATTTGCTAACATCAGGACAAATGGATTGAAATCTATCGGCTTAAAAGATGGGGATTCATTAATCAACGTAGCCTTAACTGATGGTGATGATACAATCATTATTGGAACTAATTTAGGCTATTCAGTTACCTTTAAAGAAGAAGCAGTGCGTTCAATGGGACGCAGTGCTGCTGGAGTTCGTGGTATTCGTTTAAGAGAGAATGATTATGTTATTGGCATGGATATTTTAAAACCAGACATGGAAGTATTAGTTATTACTGAAAATGGTTACGGTAAGAGAACACATGCTAAAGAGTATCCAATTAAAGGTCGTGGTGGTAAAGGGATCAAGACCGTCAATATTACTGAAAAAAATGGTCATCTTGTCGGCTTAACAACTGTTAGTGGCGAAGAAGACATCATGTTAGTAACGAACAAAGGTGTTATCATCCGTTTTGAATTGAATTCAGTTTCTCAAACTGGTCGTTCAACCCAAGGTGTCCGCTTGATTCGTTTAGAAGAAGATGCTTTAGTATCTACTATGGCGACAATTGAAGTTGAAGAAGATGAGGAAATTATTGTTTCAGAAGAAATTGAAATTGAAGTCACAGAAGAAGTAGAAGAAAAAAATAATTCTGAAGAATAAAAGTAAAACCATTCAAAATATACTGTATTTTGAATGGTTTTTTTACAAAAAAGTTTAAATAAAGGGGTGTATAAATGACTGAAGTAGGATTTATAGGACTAGTTTTTATAGGAGTGATTTGTTTTATTATATTTGTAAGCATGAAAGAACGCCGAAGATATCGACAAATGATTCAAAAGAGATGGGAAAAAGATCCATCTTCGTATTGCTCTGCAAATGAGGAGTACTTGACTGAAGCAACGTATTACCTACTTAGCATGATGAATAGGAAAGACAATGTTAATTCAGCTACTTGGTATGATTTAGACATGCTCTACTCCTCTTTAAAGTCAGTGGAATTAGACTCACCACATCATTATATTGTAGTGGAAGAATGGCAAGACTATCTGGGAAAAAATAATGATGTTAGGGAAGAACTGCAATATCAATTGAATCAATTAGGAAAAAAGGTAAACGCAAATGGGATTTATTATTATTTTTCTGATGATACCGCCCCCTAAAATTGGTTTAGGAATTTCATTGCATCAATAATTTTCAATGTAGTTTTTTATTTGATTTATAAAGCAAAACTAGGGATGGAATTAACAATGTTACCTTATTTTGTCCAAACAATAGGTATATCGGTGAAATTATCTAAGCTGTCTTTCATTGAAGATAAATTCAGGCCACTAATTAATCCTTTAGAGTTAGTATTAAAATATGGATTTTTTTCAGAATAAAATCAGGTAGTGAAGTAGAAGTCTTGATAGAATTAATCTCAGCGATGTTTTTATTACTTTTTGTATCATGTCAATTGGTGGATAAAAAATTTAGACAACATTAAGATAAGTTACAGGGATCATGTTTATTGTAAGGGAAACTAGATGCTAATTGTGGTGTTTTAAATTTTAGACAGATGAATGAAGACGATTGGTGTAAACCAGATTTTTCTAATGAGACATCCATTGAGGTAAAGTTGTTAATTCATCCTTTGATTCAACAACCAGTTGCTAATTCGTTTGATTGTCATAAAATAGTCCTTATAACGGTCTTTAACGCTTCTGGAATAATAATTAGGTATTAGTTGTATTCTCTCTCAGACGTTAAATATGGCCTTATCAGATGAGTTCAAGTTAAGACCTGGTCTAGTTATGCCATCTATGGGGTCACCGATATTATTTCTGAAGGTGATGGTTGTTTCATGTCTGAAATAAAGTCATTAAACGAGATGATTGATAGTGTCACTAAGGGGTGTTTTAGCTATTGTTGGGTTTCCTAAAAAAATTACACAGAATACCACTCATGATATTAAACAATTTGAAGAAACAGCTCATTGGCAAGAAGTCGATTAAAATAAAGATATTATAAATTTATATTGCAATGAATCATTTAAAAGTGTATAATTTAATACTGTGAGTAAATGAAAATTTACTCTCCTTGTTCCTTATAAATAAGGAACCTTTAGTCCATAAGGAGGTGAAAATCAATGAGTCAGGTATCAAATTATGAAATCATGTATATAATTCGTCCTAACATTGATGAGGAAGCAAAAAATGCTCTAGTAAATCGTTTCGATTCAATCTTGAAAGATAACGGAGCAGAAGTTTTGGAATCTAAACAATGGGAAAAACGTCGTTTAGCTTACGAAATCCAAAATTTCCGTGAAGGTATCTACCATATCGTTAAAGTTTCTTCTACAGATGCTGCAGCAATCAATGAATTTGATCGTTTAGCAAAAATCAATGATGACATTTTACGTCACATGGTTGTTAAAGAAGAAAACTAATAATGTTTCACGTGAAACATTTATAACGAAAGGAGATTAACCAATGATTAACAATGTTGTATTGGTAGGTAGACTTACTCGCGACCCAGATTTGAGATATACGTCAAATGGTTCTGCCGTAGCCACTTTTAACTTGGCTGTTAATCGTAATTTTACTAATCAAAGTGGAGAACGAGAAGCAGATTTTGTTAACTGTGTGATTTGGAGAAAACCAGCTGAAACTTTAGCAAACTATGCTAAAAAAGGAACTCTTTTAGGAGTTGTTGGTCGTATTCAAACAAGAAACTACGAGAATCAACAGGGACAAAGAGTGTATGTGACTGAAGTGGTTTGTGAGAATTTCCAATTATTAGAATCTAAAAACGCATCAAGTCAAAGACAACAACAATCTGGTGGCTTTGATAACAATGCTGGTGGATTTAATGATTTTTCTCAAAATAATCAAAATACACAATCATCATTTGGCCAATCTTCAAGTAATGACATGCCGAACTTCGATCGTGATAACAGTAATCCATTTGGAAACTCATCATCGATAGATATTTCGGATGACGATTTACCATTCTAATAATAGAGGAGGGCATAAAATGGCAGCTCAACAAAGAAGAGGCGGACGCCGTCGTCGTAAAGTATGTTACTTTACAGCTAACCATATTGATCATATTGATTATAAAGATGTTGAATTATTATCACGCTTTGTTTCAGAACGTGGTAAAATTTTACCTCGTCGTGTGACAGGTACATGTGCTAAACATCAACGTAAATTAACGATTGCAATTAAACGTGCAAGAATTATGGGATTATTACCATTTGTTAGTGAAGACTAATTAAAATCAATCAAAAGACATTCATTAGAATGTCTTTTTTTGTTTCACGTGAAACAATGAAGAATAGTTTAGAAATACGATGGATTATGGTAAAATGATAAGAGTATATAACTAGAATCATTAGGAGAGTGTATATAGATGAAAGTTATCTTTTTAGAAGATGTTAAAGGAAAAGGAAAAAAAGGAGAAGTGAAAGATGTTGCTGTAGGGTATGCACAAAACTTCTTGATAAAAAAAGGATTAGCTAAAGAAGCAACTTCTCAAAGTTTAAGTGAATTAAAAGGAAAAGAAAAAGCTAAAGCAAAAGAAGATGCTGAGATTTTAGAGGAAGCAAAACAATTAAAAGAAAAATTTGAGTCTGAAGGTTTTGAAGTTATTATAAAGTCAAAAGCCGGAGAAGATGGACGCTTATTTGGATCTATTCCTTCAAAACAAGTTGCAGATGGCTTACAAAAGCAACATAAAATTAAGGTAGATAAACGTAAAATTGAAATGGAACAACCAATTAAATCTTTAGGATATACAACTGTTCCAGTGAAATTACATAAAGAAGTGGTCGCAAAACTACGTGTTCATGTTGTAGTTGAGTAGCCGGAAATTGAGGGTTGTAATCTATGGAACATATTCAACAAGATAGAGTGCCACCTCAAAGCATCGAGGCAGAACAAGCGGTTTTGGGTTCTGTCTTTTTAAATGCCGATGCTTTGATTGAGGCAATGGAATATATTGATTCAGCAGATTTTTATCGTCGTTCACATCAATTACTGTTTCAAACGATGTTAGATTTAAATAATCGAAATGAAGCAATTGATGTCATCACAATGAAAACAGAACTAGAGCAGAAACAATTAATTGAGGATGTAGGCGGTATTAGTTACTTATCTGAATTGACAACGAGTGTTCCAACTGCAGCAAATGTCGGTTACTATGCAAAAATAGTGGAACAAAAATCATTGCTACGTCGATTAATTCAAACAGCCACAGATATAGTGGCAAAAGGTTTCGAACAAGATGAAGATGTAGAGTTCATTTTAGATGAGGCAGAGCGCCAGATATTAGAAGTGTCTGAAAAAAGAAATAGAAGTGGCTTTTTAGCGATATCTGATGTATTAAGCGAATCGATCGCACAGATTGAGCAATTGTCACAACAGGGTGATGATATTACGGGATTGCCTACAGGTTATCATGCACTAGATAAAATGACAGCAGGGCTTCAATCGGAAGAATTAATTATTTTAGCAGCTCGTCCAGCGGTAGGTAAGACCGCTTTTGCCTTGAATATCGCACAAAACGTAGGAACTAAAACGAATGAATCAGTTGCTATTTTTAGTCTTGAAATGAGTGCCGAATCATTAGTGAATCGTATGCTATGTTCAGAAGGATCTATCGAAGCAAGTCATTTGAAAACAGGCCAATTAACTGATGAAGAGTGGAATAGTTTAATTGTCGCTATGGGTAGTTTGTCACGAGCAAATATTTTTATTGATGATACTCCAGGAATCAAAATATCTGAAATTAGAGCGAAATGCCGAAAATTAGCTCAAGAACAAGGTGAATTGGGATTAATTTTAATAGATTACTTGCAGCTGATTGAGGGAACAGGACGTGAGAACAGACAACAAGAAGTGTCTGAGATTTCACGTCAGTTAAAGAAACTAGCTAAAGAGTTAAAAGTTCCTGTTATTGCATTATCACAGTTATCACGTGGTGTCGAACAACGACAAGATAAACGTCCCGTATTAAGTGATATTCGTGAATCTGGTTCTATCGAGCAAGATGCAGATATTGTCGCCTTTTTATATCGTGATGATTATTATCAACGTGATGGTGAGGACGGCGATGATGAGCCGGTACAAGAGTCTAATAATATTATCGAAGTTATTATAGAAAAAAATAGAAGTGGTGCAAGAGGAACAGTAGAATTGATGTTTATCAAAGAATATAATAAGTTTACCTCCATTTCACCACGTGAAGAGTTTTGATGTTCGTGATTTGTGATTAAAATATGTTTTTTTATTTTAAATGTTCCGATTTAGTTGTGTTTGAAGCTTTTTTTTGGTAATATAGTCAAGTAATAATAAAAGAGAAGAACGGAGTGTTCGTATGTCATCAGTTGTAGTAGTAGGAACTCAGTGGGGAGACGAAGGTAAAGGAAAAATCACTGACTTTTTAAGTGAAAATGCAGAAATTATTGCAAGATACCAAGGTGGAGACAATGCAGGCCACACTATTCAATTTGATGGAACAACTTATAAACTCCATTTAATTCCATCTGGTATTTTTTACCAAGATAAAATAAGCGTGATTGGAAATGGCGTAGTAGTTAATCCAAAATCGTTGATTAAGGAATTAAACTATTTAAAAGAGCACAATATTCCAACAACTAATTTAAGAATATCAGACAGAGCACATGTGATTTTGCCATACCATATTCTTTTAGATCAACTACAAGAAGATGCTAAAGGTGATCAAAAAATAGGAACAACAATTAAAGGGATTGGTCCTGCTTATATGGATAAAGCAGCTCGTGTCGGTATTCGCATAGCTGATTTATTAGATAAAGAAATTTTTGAAGAACGTTTGAAAGTGAATTTAGAAGAAAAAAATAAACTATTCACTAAAATATATGAAGTCGATCCAATTTCATTTGAAGAAGTGTTTGAAGAATACTATGAGTACGGTCAATTAATTAAAGAATACGTAACTGATACATCAGTTATCTTAAATGAAGCCTTAGATACTGGAAAACATGTACTATTTGAAGGTGCTCAAGGAGTTATGCTAGATATTGATCAGGGGACATACCCATTTGTTACATCATCTAATCCATTAGCTGGTGGCGTAACAATCGGAACAGGTGTCGGCCCTTCAAAAATTGATAAGGTCGTTGGTGTTTGTAAAGCTTATACATCTCGTGTTGGTGATGGCCCATTCCCAACAGAATTATTTGATGAAACAGGACACCAAATTAGAGAAGTAGGTCGCGAGTATGGAACAACAACAGGCCGTCCAAGACGTGTTGGTTGGTTTGATAGTGTTGTGATGAGACATTCTAGACGTGTGTCAGGTATTACGAATCTATCATTGAATTCTATTGATGTATTAACAGGATTACCTGTTATCAAAATTTGTGTGGCTTACGAACTAGATGGTAAAGAAATAACTCATTATCCAGCAAGTTTAAAAGAGTTGTCTAGATGTAAACCAATCTATGAAGAATTACCAGGTTGGGAAGAAGATATTACAGGTTGTAAAACATTAGAAGAACTACCAGAAAACGCTAGAAACTATGTTAAACGCGTATCAGAATTAGTTGATGTCCGTATTTCGACGTTCTCTGTAGGTCCAGATAGAACACAAACAAATATCTTAGAAAACGTTTGGGAACAAATTTAAATACCCAATAAATAGAACAAAAATAGAGAGTTATCGAACTCTCTATTTTTTTATTATATAATAGCATGAGATCAATCACAGGGAGAAAATAAAAGATGACTTATAAATTTGATTTGTTGGTAGATTCATGTTGTGATTTATCATATGAACTGTTGCAAGAAACAGGTATTCGAAAAATAAGTATGACAATCCAATTAGATGGTAAAGAGTATCTTGATGATTTTCAAGAAACGCTTGATTATAAATGGTTTATGTCTGAATTAAAAAATGGTGCAACACCGACGACCTCACAAATTAACATTGGCAATTATTTAGATATTTTTAGAGATTACGCTTCAGGCAATCAACCATTACTCTATGTTTGTTTCTCTTCAGGGCTTAGTGGTTCATATAATAATGCACTCACAGCTTTAGCTATGTTAGAAGAAGAAAGTGGAAGTAGTGTGCCTATTACTATAGTTGATTCATTAGCAGCTTCTTTAGGAGAAGGTTTAATCATAGAGAATGTCTTATCACTTAGACGACAAAAAAAAGAATTATCAGAAGTTTTAGATTGGCTTCAGACTAATATACCGCGTGTTCATTCATGGGTGACGGTTGATGACTTAAAACATTTGGAACGTGGTGGAAGAATTTCGAAAACGAGTGCTATGCTTGGTAGTATGATTAAAGTTAAACCAACTATTTGTATGAATGCTGAAGGAAAATTAATTAATACCGGAAAAGTTAGAGGACGAAAACATTCTCTTGATAAGATTGTGGAGTTAACGAAAGACACAATAGAAAATGAAACAACACAAGATATTTTGATTGCATATGCTGGGGATGAAGAGTCAGGAGAAGCATTAAAAAAAATATTAGAAGAAAAAATTAATGTGCAGAGTGTTTCAGTACGCCGAATGGGACCAACTATTGCTAGTCATACAGGGTATGGCGCATTAGCTATTTTTTCATTTGGTAAAGAAAAATAAATAAGAAAACAGACATCCATTAATTAACGGTAATAGATGTCTGTTTTGTTATTATATTATCTATTTATTATGATAAATAGTATAATTATGTCATCATTAAAATTAGGAGTTGCAATATATGGAGTTTTTTACATACAATTATTTCGTAAATCAATCTAGTAACAGCCATATTTATCAATATTTATTAGTTATATTGGCTTTGATAATTATTTTATTATTGATTCTAAGGCGTTCAAAAAATAAAAGTCGATTAAAATATCGTGATTTGATTATTCTATTATCATTACTCTTAGTCTTTTTAATAGGAATCCAGGCAAATGACTATCAAAAAGGCAAGGCAGAAAAAGGAAACTACTCTCAGATGCTTTTCTTTTTAAATGCAGTTAGTAAGAAAAAATTAGTTGATCCTGAAACAATCAGTGTGAATTATAAATATTTAAAAGATGAGATGGTATTGAAAATAAATAATAAGTATTATCAGGTAAATTTTAACAGTGATTTCACAACATTTAAGTTAGAAGAGACCGTGTTAGTTAATGATGAATCAATCAAGGTCACAGGGAAGTGATGAGAAAATGAAAGAGTATTTAGATATAGGAATTAAGTTAGCTATTGGGATTATTACATTGATTTTCCAGATGAATTTATTAGGAAAAGCCAACTTGGCACCAACATCACCACTAGATCAATTACAGAACTTTGTTTTAGGTGGGATTATAGGTGGGATGATATACAATGATCAAATATCAATCTTACAATACTTTCTTGTGTTGGTGATGTGGACATTTTTAGTCACATTGTTTAAATATTTAAAAGAGAATGTTGCGATTGTAAAAAAAATGATAGATGGATATCCCACAACATTGATAAAAAACGGCAAAGTATTGGTAGATGAATGCAGTAAAAAAGGCATTTCTGCTAATGATTTAATGTTTAAATTAAGACAAGCCAATGTCTATGAAACACGTTTAGTTAAACGAGCTATTCAAGAGCAAAATGGGCAACTAACGATTATTTTATATGGTGAGGAAAATGTAAAGTATCCACTGATTACCAATGGATATATAAATCAAGATGTACTAGAAATGATAGACCGCGATGATTCTTGGTTATTTAATGAATTAAATAAACAGGGAGTAGAAATTCAAAATGTTTACCTTGGTGAATGGCTAAACGGTGAATTATTGCTTAGTTTATATGATTAAAAAACCGCCATGCCTAAAAGCATAACGGTTTTTTTTATTTAAATATGTTTTTTAATTGCTCTTTTACTGTCTCATTTTCTAAGAATTCATCATAGGTTGTTTCTGCACGGTCAATTACACCTTGATCTGACACTGCGATGATACGATTTGCAGTTGTTTGGATAAACTGGTGGTCATGTGATGCAAAAAGAATAGAACCACTAAAGGTGATTAAGCCATCATTTAGAGCTGTAATTGATTCTAAGTCCAAATGGTTGGTTGGATCATCTAACACAAGTACGTTTGATTTAGATAACATTAGTTTTGAAAGCATACAACGAACTTTTTCTCCCCCAGATAAAACATTAACAGGTTTTAATACGTCTTCGCCTGAGAAAAGCATACGTCCTAAGAAACTACGTAAAAATGTATTATCATTTTCTTCTTTTGAAGCATATTGGCGTAACCAATCCACGATGGTCATATCATTGTTGAATTCTTCTGTTGTGTCTTTAGGTAGATAAGCTTGAGATGTTGTAACACCCCAACGAACCGAACCAGTATCTGGTTCCATTTCACCCATAATAATTTTGAAAAGAATAGTTGTTGCGATATCGTCTTTTGCAATAAAGGCTACCTTATCATCTTTTCTTAGTGTAAATGAGATATTATCTAGAATTTTCTTTCCATCAATTGTTTTTGATACATTTTCAACTTGCAATAAGTCATTTCCAATTTCACGTTCTGGGTTAAATCCTACAAATGGGTAACGACGTGATGAAGGTTGGATATCATCTAGTTCAATTTTATCTAACATTTTTTTACGAGAAGTTGCTTGTTTAGATTTAGAAGCGTTGGCACTAAATCTTGCAATAAAGGCTTGTAATTCTTTGACTTTTTCTTCTTTTTTAGCATTTTGATCTGCTTGAAGTCTAGCAGCTAACTGACTAGACTCTAACCAGAAATCATAGTTCCCAACGTATAGCTTAATTTTTCCGAAATCTAAATCAGCCATGTGTGTACATACCTTGTTTAGGAAATGACGGTCATGGGAAACCGTAATAACAGTATTGTCAAAGTTGATTAAAAATTCTTCTAACCATGCGATAGACTCTCTGTCTAAACCGTTTGTCGGCTCGTCTAATAGTAAAACATCTGGTTGGCCAAATAAAGCTTGAGCAAGCAATACTTTTACTTTTTGTCCAGCTGTTAATTCTGACATTTTTAGACTATGTAAATCTTCTGGGATATTTAAACCTTGTAGTAAACTTGCCGCTTCTGGTTCAGCTTCCCAACCATTTAATTCCGCAAATTCTCCTTCAAGTTCAGCTGCTTTAATCCCATCTTCATCAGAAAAATCTTCTTTCATGTAGATGGCATTTTTTTCTTGCATCACTTCATAAAGACGTTTATGTCCCATGATAACAGTATCAATCACAGTTTCGTCCTCATAGTCAAAATGATTTTGTTTAAGTGTTGCTAATCGCTCATCAGGTCCTAAAGCAACATATCCTGTTGTTGGTTCAATTTCATTTGAAAGTATCTTTAAGAAAGTTGACTTTCCAGCACCATTTGCACCAATTAATCCATAACAATTTTCTGGTGTGAATTTTATATTTACATCGTCGAATAGTTTTCTATCCGGGAATTGTAAACTTACATCTGAAACAGTAATCAAAATAAATCCCTCACTTTTTCTTTATTAGTGTTGTTGTAATGTCTATCGTATCTCCCCGATTATATCGGGTTTAAACAGTTGGTGCAACCATATGAATAAAAAGAACCTTAGTCAAGGAAATGACTAAGGGTTAAAACGTTCTTTGTAAAATCGATTTTGTAATAGTATAGATTATTTCTTTAGTGTTTTGTTTATTATTAGGAAGAGATTGGATGC
Organism: Vagococcus teuberi; assembly: GCF_001870205.1. Lineage (NCBI taxonomy): Bacteria > Bacillati > Bacillota > Bacilli > Lactobacillales > Enterococcaceae > Vagococcus > Vagococcus teuberi. The sequence continues at coordinate 19,670 of NZ_CP017267.1, forward strand.
CATCTAGAGCACGATTTGTGTAGTGAGATGCTAGCTCATAGGCTTTTTCTACACCATGGCAATCGCTTACTAAATCATGGATTTGTTTCGCATCTTCTTGTGTCATGGAGTCCTTCTTACTAAGTATCGGCTCAAAAAAGTCAGGATGTTCTGCAATACTACAAATCAAAGGTAAGCTATAAATCCCTTGCCTAACATCTTCTAATACAGGTTTTCCAAGAGTTTCTTCACTTTGAGAATAATCCAAAATATCATCTACAATTTGGAATGCAAGACCGATGTCTTTTCCGATTTCACGACATTTATTCGCAAGATTTTTACTTCCGCCATTTTCAAAGCATCCAATAAAACAACTTAATGCAAATAACTCAGCTGTTTTTCCGGTGATATTGGCTAAATAGTCATCAACAGTGACATTGATATTATAGCGTTCATTCATTTGGCCAAGTTCCCCTAGTAGAACCTTTTCCATGCTTGTTGTATTAAGCTCAATACTTTTTAATGAATTTTGGTATTGAATTAATAATTTAAAACAAACGATGAATAGGTAGTCACCAGAGTAAACCGCGATGTCAGTGCTAAAAGAAGCATTCATCGTTTTAGTTCCACGTCTAGTATCAGCGACATCAACAATATCATCATGAATTAACGTAGCAGTATGAAGTGTTTCAATCGCAGCAGCAAGAGCAATGGTCTTTTTCTTATCAACTTTTGTTCCAAATTCGGAGAATAAAAGCAGATACGCTGGACGAAGTAGTTTCCCACCAGAGTGGAAAATAGCTAATATAGCATCTTCTACTTCCTTATTAGGTAAAGAAATTGATTCTGAAATTAAATTTAATGTTTTTTGTAAGTCTTTTTTTAAGGACGGATATGACGTCCACATATCATGAGGTTCCATCAATAGTCTCCTTATTTTAGAGTATGTTTATCATAGGCCAACTGAAATTCCTGTAGTGTTTTAACATGTAACATTAAATAATTGGCAGCAATTCCTATAGCAATCCCAGCTAAAATACCAATCCATGAAAGAATGGGTAGGTAGAGCATAACAGTCCATGATTTGGCAATCCAACTGGCGATGAGTAGTTGTCCCACATTGTGTAGGAAGCCACCAAAAGCACTGATACCGATTGTACTAATACGTTTTGGCCCCAACTGTTTGAGTGTAAGCATCCCAAAATAACTTAGAAAGGCTCCCGCAGCACTATACATTAATGTTGAGACAGTTCCGCCTAGTAGTGTGGTTAAAAATAAACGTAAAACGACCAAGGTAAAACTATCCTTTATAGGCATAGTAAAAATTGCAATAATGGTAATTAAGTTAGCTAATCCAAGTTTTGCTCCAGGAGCAAACGCAAAAGGAAAAGGAATCATATTTTCAAGTAAACCTATAATAACACCTTGAGCAACAAGTAGAGCAATGTAGATAATTTTTTTATTTTTTGACATGATTATTCTCCTATCATAGTGAGAATACTATCAATTTATTCATAGTGCAATACTTTGAATAAAAAGAAAGCTCTAGAAATAATTCTAGAACTTTCTGATGAAGTATCTAAGGTTACGATTTTTCACCGTATCGAGCTTTGACGTCTCCATACCACCAATTACCTAATTTGCGTTGAATCCATGGAATAACCCATTTATCTAATCCGAAGGCACGTCCAGAACCATTCATTAAAGCAAAGGCAACAAATAAGAACCAAATGTTAACCCAATAGAACATACCTGACAGACAGAACATAACTACTAAAACAATCGTAGTTGCATTAGCTAACCAAGTAAATAACCCAAAGATAATGGCTAGAGCTAGAGCTACTTCAAATAGTGTCATGAATTTTTGCATAAATAAAGCAACTTCAGTATTTGGCATCATGAATTTCATAATAGATCCAAACCAGTCAGGCATTGATTTAAAGACAAGCATTGGTTCTTCACCAAAGGCATAACTTAATCCAAACGTTGGATCAGCAGTAGCAGTAGTTGCAGCAGCATCAGCGGCTTGAGAAGCACCTGATGTTGCATCAGCTGGTTGTAACCATTCAAACGGAAACGCAACAGTGTTGGTGAACCATGAGCCATCACCAAACCACGTACTTGGTTGTAATACTTTACCATTACCAATGACTTTTTTCATGGCTTCAACTAACCAAACACATCCGTAGAATACGCGTAATGGAACAGACCATAACACATTACTATTACGTGACGTATGTCCTCTGAAAACATTTCGTTCATCTTTAATTCGGAAAAATTCATGCATAATATATTGGAACATATAATAACCTGAGCGAATATCAAAGAAATATCTTAAGTTAATAATGTGTTTCATCAACATTGCAAAGAATCCACTTAAATGGAATTTATCAAAGACACATGCAACAGCATATTTAGATCCAATGGAAACCATGAATCCATCATATTTACCTTTGTAAGCTTCTTTTTCAGTTCCATTTATTGTTGCTAAAATATTTTTAGCAGCACAGATACCAGTTTGTTCAGCAGCTTGTACAATTTGCGGTGTTGGTCGGTTTTCTTTATCAGCTTCTTCAAAGTAAACTAAATCTCCGACAACAAAAATATTTTTTTCTTCGTAACCTTTTGCTTGCATGTACTCATTAGCAACTAAACGATTTGCACGTGCAGCAGGCATATCGAATTTTTCAGCATCACTATTTGCTTTAACACCAGCAGTCCAAATTAATGTATTAGTTGGGATTTTTTCACCAGATTTTAAGATGATATAATCTTCGTGTACTTCAACGATAGGCATATCTTTTAATATGCTAACCCCTTTTTTCGTTAGATATTTTTCAGCTTTTCCAGCATCATTTCGGTCTAACATGTTTAAGATAGTTGGAGCAGCTTCAACCACCATTAAATTGATATCTTCTGGTTTAATTTTATTGTTTTTAGCTAATCGGTCTTTCCAGTCGATTAATTCACCAACCATTTCAATACCAGTAAATCCAGAACCGCAAACAACAAAATTCAACATCGCTTTACGTTTTGCTTCATCTGGCTCAACAGCCGCAAGTGCAACAGTACGTTCGATGTGCTCTCTAATTTTAATAGCGTCATCCATAGACCATAAAGTAAATCCATGTTCTTTAACACCAGGTGTACCAAAGTCATTAGGTTCTCCCCCCATACCTAAAACTAGGTAGTCAAAAGAATAAGAACCTTGTTTGGTTTTAACTATTTTCTTCTCTTTATCAATAGTTATGACTGTATCTGTTACAACACTGACATTTTTACGTTTGCAGAATAATCGTTGTAAATCATATTGGATTGCTTCTGGCTCCACACGTCCACCTGCAACTTCATGTAATTCTGTCATCATCGTTTGATAAGAATGACGATCAATTAATGTAATATGAGCATCTGGATTCTTTTTTAATTTTTTTGATAACATCTTTGTAGCAGCTATTCCAGAATAACCTGCTCCGACAACTACTATTTCAGTCTTTGCCATAAAACACTCTCCTTTAATTTTTTATAAAAATTAGTTTGTGAATTGTGCAGAATAGTACTATTTATAAGAACGTGAAAAAATTTACACAATTACTTACAATTATACAGTGTTATAAAAGAAAAGTCTAACAAATCTTTGATATTAACAAAAAAATAAAAATAGAAAGAATTGAGAGAATGATTAAAAAAATGTGAAAATATGAATAAAGTTATTTAAAGGCATTGCATTTTTAGTCACAATATTATAAGATTACAAGTGATTAGAAGTTCACAAAGAATATAAAAAGGCGGGTTATTCATATGAAATTCAAAAAATTAGTGTCAGGCGTTGCAATGTTAGCGTTATCTACAATTTTGTTAGCTGCTTGTGGTGGGGATAAAAAGGATGATACATCAGCTTCATCAAGTACAGCTTCATCAAGTACAGCAGTAGCAGATTCTTCATCAACAGCAGATTCATTTGTAATGGGTGAATTAAAAGATGGTGAGTATAAGTTAGAAGAAAAAAATTACAATAATGGTTACCGTGTCGTATTTACAATAGTTGTAAAAGATGGAAAAATCACCGAATCTAAATATGATAATGTGAATGAAGAAGGTAAATCAAAAGTTGATGATGCAGACTATAACAAAAAAATGGAAAAAGTTGCTAAAACATCACCAGAAAAATATATACCAGAGTTAAATAAAGCATTATTAGAAAAACAAAATCCTTCAGATATTGATACGATTACTGGTGCGACACACTCAACAGATAGCTTCAAAGAATACGCAAAACAATTAATTGAAGCAGCTGAAAAAGGTGATACTAAAACAATTGAAATTGACAATCAAGTAGAAAAATAATAAACTTATATTTGATTAGTAATGAGTGGCAAGCTTTTAAGTTTGCCACCTTTTTTATTTTAAAAAGTTTATAGCGAGGGAAGTATCCATGAAAAAAAAAATAACCACAGCTATGCTATTATTAACTTTCACGAGTTTTTTAATAGCAGGGTGTTCAAGTAAGAAAACAGATTCAAATACAACAACCAAACAAGAAAAACTTGTAAAAGAGCCTTACTCAGAAAGACAATTTTTGATGGGAACTTATGTACAAGTCAAAATTTACAATGAAGGCAAAGAAGAAGTATTAAAAAAAGCGTTTGATCGTATAGGTGTCTTAGATAGAGAAATCACTGTTAATGAAAAAGGGTCTGAAGTGGATGAAATCAATGATCAGGCAGGTATTAAGCCAGTAAAGGTCAGCTCAGATGTATATGATTTGATTAAAGCTGCTGTAAATTATACAGAAGACTCTAATGGAGGGTTTGATTTAGCTATTGGACCAATCACGCAATTATGGCATATTGGGTTTGATGATGCGAGAAAGCCAGAACAAAGTGAAATCGATCAAGAATTGAAAAAAGTTGATTATAAAAAAGTGGTACTAAATGATAAAGATCAAACTGTTTATTTAGAAGAAAAAGGGATGAGCCTAGATTTAGGAGCCATTGCTAAAGGATACATTACAGATGAAGTAGTTGATGTGCTAAAAGAAAATGGTGTAACAAGTGCTATTGTTGATTTAGGAGGAAACGTCTACGTGTTAGGCGACAACCCTAGAAGTGATTCAGGTAAGTGGAAAATCGGAATTCAAGATCCAAATGAAGCTAGAAATACTGTCGTTGGAACAGTAGAAGAAAAAAATAAATCCCTTGTAACGTCTGGTATCTATGAACGTTATTTAAAAGTTGGCGACAACGTTTTCCATCACTTGTTTAACGCTAAAACAGGTTACCCATTTGATAATGAAATTGCAGGTGTGACGATTGTATCAGATACATCGATTGCAGGAGATGCCCTTTCAACAGCTGTGTTTTCTAAAGGTGTTAAAGAAGGTATGGCTTATGTAGATAGCTTAGATGGTGTCGATGCCATTTTTATTACAAAAGATGATAGTATCTACATAAGTAAAGGATTACAAGGTAACTTTAAGTTAAATAAAGAATCTCCTTATAAGCTTAAAGATATAAAAGAGTTAAAGTAGTGTTAAAAGAAGGAGTTTTTTATTCATGGCAGTGTTTTTTGAATTAGTTGAAATTCGAACAAAACTAGCAAGTGTCTTTCCTTATTTTATAGGTTTGTTATTTTCGTTATACTATTTTGAGCAAATAAACTGGTTTAATATGTTTCTATTTTTTATTGGGATGTTTATTTTTGATATGGCCACCACAGCGATTAATAACCTGATGGATTATTTAAAAGCTAAGGATGATAGCTATCAACAGTTGACTAATATTATTGGAAGAGCTGGGTTAAAAGTATCAAAAGTTCGAAACATGATTATTGGAATGATTACATTTTCTAGTATCATTGGTTTATGGTTAACGTTTCGTACAAGTCTATTATTGTTGCCAATGGGTGGTTTATGTTTTTTGATTGGTATCTTTTATACATTTGGTCCAGTCCCATTATCAAGAATGCCATTAGGAGAGTTATTTAGTGGTGTGACGATGGGATTTGGTATTTTCTTTATCACGTTATACTTAAACGTTTATGACACAGGATTTTTAGCTCTTAAATTTGCTAACGGTCAGTTCATGTTATCAGGCAATATTAAGGAGTTAATCGTCAGTGTATGGGCATCTATTCCTATGATGTTTACCATTGCCAACATCATGCTAGCCAATAATCTATGTGATTTAGATCAAGATATTTTAAATCATCGTTATACGTTACCTTTCTATATTGGTAGACAAAATGGTGTGTATCTATTTGATTTATTAATGTATAGTTGTTATTTTGTGATAGTCATTGGCGTTATGGTAGGCATTTATCATTGGAGCATGTTGATTATTTTAGTTACATTTCCACTGGTTAAAAAGAATGTCTCTCAATTTAATGAAAAACAAGAAAAGGGAACCACGTTTTCTGTAGCCATTAAAAATTTAGTATTATTTAATGGGGCACAGATTACAGGGTTATTATTAGGTATTATATTAACTAAGTAATATAAAAGTATTTTATAATGTCTTTTTAGTGGGTTAGGGCGATTATAAAATGCTTTTTTAGTCTGTATAATTAAAAATAGTGTATTAAAATAAGTTTGTTATAGAAAAATATCAAGAAATTAGTTGATAATTTTATAAACTATCAGTAATTTCGAATATTATTTAAACTTAGTGTTATTAAGCATAGACTTGCTATTTTTTATATCACAACAAAGTAATAAACAGATAATAAAAAATCGTTAATATAAAAAATGCATTTGTTTATTATAATACTTTTTTTTAAGATAGAAAAACAACTACAAATAAAACAAAATATTGAACTTTGGTTATAAAGTGATATAATATATAAGAAAAACCTATGATAGATAAATCACATGAAAAAAGTTAAATTAGCAACAGCAACATTATTAGCAGGGACAGCAATGGCACCGATAATAACAAACACTATCACTATTGATCCATGGGAACAAGCAGCTAAGGAAGATGCAGCTAAAAAAGATTGGAATACTGAATCTGCTAAAGAAAGCAAAGATGCAGAAGACGCATATGCAGATGTATGGGAAAAAGTAGCGAACGAAGTAAATCAAACATCTGAATCAAAAACAGAAGATTCTAAAACTGAATCTTCAAAAGAAGCAGAAAAAACAACTGATTCTAAAAAAGAAGAAACTAAAACAACAGACTCTAAAAAGGCTGCTGTAAAAGTTGCTACAAAAAAAGAAGAAGTCAAAAAATCTGCAGCTGTTTTACCACAAACAAATGATACTGTAAATGCTGGTTTAGTTGCTGGTGGAGTATTATCTATGTTAGGTTCAGCTTTATTATTCTTCAGAAAAAAATAAGCTAAGATTATACTGTTAAGGTAAGTAATAGATTATCTATTATTTACCTTTTTTGTTGTTTATTCTATCCTTTTTTGCTCTCTTTTGATATGATGAAGGCGACATATGAATTGAGGTGACAAAAATGAAAATGACAATCAAAGAAATAGCAGCTATCTCAGGTGTTTCGACGACAACAGTTTCTCAGATATTAAATAATAAAGGGCAGAGATTTAGCGAAGAAACACGCAAAAGAGTTTTGAAAGCGGTCGAGGAATACGATTACAATCCTGATTACTTTGCTAAAAATATGGTTCACAGGGAGTCTAAAACAGTTGGAATGATTGTTCCAGATGTAACTGACTTATTTTTTTCCAAGGTAATTGAAGGTGTTGAGGCTTACTTTAATAAAAAAGATTATATGATTTTATTATGTAATTCAAGACATTCAGCAGAAAAAGAGAAAGATTATATCAAACAACTTCAAAATCGATCGGTTGCAGGAATTTTATTAGCAAGTCCAAATTCGCTAAAGTTAGAGAGTGACTTAAAAGGAAGTCCATATATTTTAATTGATAGGGGGCTTAATACGAGAACAGAAGGAAATCTGTTAGTAAAAGAATATAGTGGCGTTTATCAAGCTATTCAACATTTGATTGATAATGGACATACTAGAGTTGGTATGCTGACAAATGAATCCGGTTATTATGAAATGACAGAGCGATTCGATGCGTATTATCAATGTCTAAAAGATAATAATATTGAATATAATCCTGACTTTATTGCAGACGGTCCTGTGACAATAGAGGGTGGATACTTGGCAGCTAAAGCATTACTCGAAAAACAATTTATCACAGCATTATGTTGTGGAAATGATCAAATGGCGGTGGGAGCTTACAGAGCAGCCTATGAATTAGGTTTATCTATTCCAAAAGATTTATCGGTGGTAGGATTTGATGACTTAGAACTCTCGGCTTTTTTAAATCCACCATTAACGACAGTCAAACAACCAGCTTTTGATATTGGTTATACAGCCGCCCGATATTTGTTGCAAGAAATAGAGCACCCTAATGAAATTATTCCTAATAAAACTTTTGAAACCACGTTTATTGAACGAGGGAGCACAATATCTATTGACAAAACATGAAAACGTGTTAAAATCTAATTGTAAGCGCTATTAGTTTAATACTACAAAGAGTAAAACGATTTACTTAAGTAGATTATTTGTAGTAAATCGTTTTACTTAATGAGAATTGAGGAACACATAATGAGAATGGTAGATTTGATTAAAAAGAAACGAGACGGCTTAGCTTTATCAAAAGATGAGATTGAATTTATTATTAATGGTTATACTACAGGTGATGTAACAGATTATCAAATGAGTGCTCTTTTAATGGCTATATATTTTAATGATATGACAGATGAAGAAATCACTTGGATGACCACAGCGATGAGTCAATCGGGAGATATGATTGATTTATCGGCCATTCAAGGAATTAAAGTTGATAAACATTCAACTGGTGGAGTAGGAGATACAACAACATTAGTATTAGCTCCTTTAGTGGCATCAGTTGGAGCAAAAGTAGCTAAAATGAGTGGTCGAGGATTAGGTCACACTGGTGGTACAATTGATAAATTAGAAGCGATACCAGGATTTAAAGTTGAACTAGAAAATGATGAATTTATAAAATTTGTTAATGAAAGTAACGTTGCAGTAACTGGACAATCCGGAGATCTAGCACCAGCAGATAAAAAAATCTATGCATTACGTGATGTAACAGCAACGGTTGATTCTATCCCACTTATTGCTAGTTCTATCATGAGTAAAAAGATTGCGTCAGGTGCAGATGCGATAGTACTTGATGTGACAACAGGTGATGGTGCCTTTATGAAAAATATCGAGGATGCTGAAAGATTAGCTCATACAATGGTTCGAATCGGTCATTTAGCAAATCGTCAAACGATGGCAATTATTTCTGATATGTCACAACCTTTGGGAAATGCGATTGGGAACGCTAATGAGATAAAAGAAGCAATTGATGCATTAAAAGGTGAGGGGCCAGAAGATTTAATGGAAATGGTATACACTCTTGGGAGTCAAATGGTTGTTCTAGCAGAAAGAGCGTCTACTTTAGAAGAGGCACGACAATTATTAGAAAATAGCATAACAAGTGGCGCAGCTGCGGATAAATTCAAAGAAATGATTCGTAATCAAGGTGGGGATGATTCGGTCGTTGATTTTCCTGAAAAATTACCACAAGCAAGCTATATTATAGAAGTTCCATCTAAAAAGACTGGTGTTGTTTCTAAAATCGTTGCGGACAAAATCGGTGTTGCAGCAATGCTTTTAGGTGCTGGTCGAAGAACAAAAGAAGAAGAAATTGATTATGCAGTTGGTTTAATTTTGAATAAAAAAGTTGGGGAATCAGTATTTGAAGGCGAATCATTAGTGACTATTCAATCGAATCGCGAAAATGTTGATGATGTCTTAAAAGTTATCTATGAGAATATAGAGATTGGTGATTTGGGAGAAGAGCCAGTTCTCATTCACAAAATAATAACCGAATAATGGAAAAAAATGATGAAAAATTGTTCATATTATTCTAATGAATATTGATAATTTCTCTTAAAAATAGTATCTTTAATTTTAGAAGTAATATAAATGATTAAAGTCTTTTTTACCTAATTTATTATAAAATAACAGTGATTTATAACTTTACTCGTCTATTAAGTAATGTTAACAAAGTAAGAGTTTTCAAATGAAAAGTCAGGTTAAGTAATTAAATATAACAGAATTGGTATAGTTATGATAGGTTGGTAAAAGAGATGTTTCTTATCAAAAAGAGGGGGCGGGCGATATCAAAATAAGCTGATAAAGTCTTTGGGTTGATGTTCGTAGGTAATAAAGATAGGAGATATATTATGACAGTAAACAAAAATTGGATTGACCATGCAACACATGCGTATCATCAAGCATATGTTCCTTATTCTGAATTTCCTGTAGGCGCTGCTCTTGTGACTAAGTCAGGAAAAGTGTATGAGGGGTGTAACATAGAAAATGCCTCATTCGGTTTAACGAATTGTGCAGAGAGAACAGCGATTTTCAAAGCAATATCAGAAGGTGAAAAAGAATTTAAACATTTAGTAGTTATTGGAAATACTAAAGAACCAATTTCTCCTTGTGGTGCTTGCAGACAGGTTTTAGTCGAATTTTGTGATCCAGATATGCCAATAACATTATGTAATTTAAATGGAGACACAAAAGAGACAACTATGAAAGAACTACTTCCATATTCATTTGTAGAAGTAGAAAAATAACTATCAACTAAAAATTATAAGCGGAGGTTTTTCAAAAATGAAAAAATCAACAAAATTTGGTGCAGGATTATTAGTTATGGGATTAGCAGTAACGTTAACAGCTTGTGGGGGAAATAAAGCAGGTGGTAACGTTGGTGGAAAAACAACTTCAGGTGAAAAACCAGATCAAACAGTTCATACAGCAGCAATTGTAACTGATGTTGGTGGTGTGGATGATAAATCGTTTAACCAAGGTGCTTGGGAAGGTTTGAAAGAGTGGGGAGAAGCTAACAAACTTGAAAAAGGTGCTAATGGTTATGATTACTTCCAATCAACAGATGCATCTCAATACACAACAAATATTGACCAAGCTGTCGCAAGTAAATTTGAAACTATTTTTGGTATTGGTTACTTATTAACAGATGCCATTTCAGCAGCAGCAGATCAAAATAAAGACACACAATTTGGTATCGTAGATTCAGTTATTGAAGGAAAAGATAACGTCGTATCTTTAACATTTAAGGATAATGAAGCAGCTTACTTAGCAGGTATTGCAGCAGCGTATTCTACTAAAACAGATAAAGTTGGATTTGTTGGAGGCGAAGAAGGCGCAGTTATTGACCGTTTTGAAGCAGGGTTTGTTAAAGGTGTTGAAGATGGAGCAAAAGAATTAGATAAAAAAATTAAAGTAGACGTTCAATATGCAGCATCATTTGGTGACCCTGCTAAAGGTAAAGCTTTAGCAGCCAATATGTACCAAAACGGTGTGGATATTATTTATCATGCTTCAGGTGGTACTGGTGCAGGAGTCTTCCAAGAAGCTAAAGACTTAAATGAAAAACAATCAGCAGACAAACGTGTTTGGGTGATTGGTGTAGATAGAGATCAAGAAGAAGATGGTAACTACAAAGACAAAGATGGTAAAGAAGAAAACTTCACCTTAACATCAAGTATTAAAGGTGTAGGAACTGCTGTTAAAGACGTAACTGAAAAAGCTCAAAAAGGTGAATTCCCTGGTGGAGACGTATTAGTTTATGGTCTTAAAGAAGGCGGAGTTGATTTATCTAAAGGTCATTTAGATCAAAAAGCAATTGATGCAGTAGAAAAAGCTCGTAAAGAAGTTATTGATGGAAAAGTAGAAGTTCCAGAAAAACCAGCTAAAAAATAAAAATTGTTGAAAAGTCGTTGATAGAAAACTTTATGGGAAGCGTTCAAAATAAACTGAATAACTTTTCCATAAAGTTTTTCTTTTAGGCTTTAAAGGAATGGGAAAAGTAAGTTTTCTCTTTCCTTCAAAGTCTAAACTTTGAAGTGTGATAATGATAAAGAGGTGTGAAATCATGAGTGAGGAAAACTATGTCATAGAAATGCGGGATATCACAAAACAATTTGGTGATTTCAAAGCAAATGACAACATCAATCTCCAAATTAGAAAAGGCGAAATCCATGCGTTATTGGGTGAAAATGGTGCAGGAAAATCAACCTTGATGAATGTATTATCAGGATTACTACAGCCGACTAGTGGACAAATCTATATGGATGGTCAACCAGTAACGATTGCTAATCCAACTGATGCCAAACGTTTAGGAATCGGGATGGTCCATCAGCATTTTATGTTGGTAGATGCTTTTACAGTAACTGAAAACATTATTTTAGGTGATGAACCAACAAAATCTGGTGTACTGGATAAGAAGAAATCAGTAGAAGATTTAAAGCGAATATCAGAACAATATGGTATGGAAGTTAATCCAGATGCCTTAATCAGTGATATTTCAGTTGGAATGCAACAACGTGTTGAGATTCTAAAAACATTGTATCGTGGTGCAAATATTTTGATTTTTGATGAGCCGACAGCGGTATTAACACCTCAAGAAATTGATGAGTTGATTATGACCATGAAGGAATTAGTAAAAGAAGGAAAATCAATCATTATTATTACGCACAAGTTAGATGAGATTAAAAAAGTAGCGGATAGATGTACGGTAATTCGTCGAGGTAAGAGTATTGAAACAGTGAACGTAAAAGACGTTAGTTCACAACAGTTAGCGGATTTAATGGTCGGTCGTTCGGTATCATTTAAGACAGAAAAAGAACCATCAAATCCTAAAGAAGTCATTTTATCAGTTAAAGATTTATATGTAAAAGATAATCGGGGATTGGAAGCAATTAAAGGATTAGATTTAGATGTTCGAGCTGGAGAAGTTGTTGGGATTGCTGGTATTGATGGGAATGGTCAAACAGAATTAATTCAAGCTATTACCGGTCTTAAGAAAATTGAGTCAGGTAAAGTGATGTTACGTGATAAGGACATAACGAACTTAAAACCTCGCCAAATCACAGAATCAAATGTTGGGCATGTTCCTGAGGATAGACATAAATATGGTCTTGTTTTAGACATGACATTATCTGAAAATATTGCCTTACAAACTTATTATCACGAGCCATTTAGTAAGAACGGTGTACTGAATTACAATTATATGGATTCTTATGCGAGAAAATTAATCGAAGAGTATGATGTTCGTACAACAAGTGAACATGCACAAGCTAAATCACTTTCAGGTGGTAATCAACAAAAAGCGATTATCGCTCGTGAAATGGATAGAGATCCTGAGTTACTAATTGTTTCTCAGCCAACTCGTGGGTTAGACGTTGGAGCGATTGAGTACATTCATAAACGTTTGATTAATCACCGTGATAAAGGTAATGCTGTTTTAGTAGTCAGTTTTGAATTAGAAGAAATATTAAATGTGTCGGACCGAATTGCTGTTATCCATGCTGGCCAAATCGTCGGGATTGTTGATCCAAAAGAAACAACAGAAAACGAGTTAGGGTTATTAATGGCTGGATACACATTGGAAGAAGCACGACGACAATTAGGGACAGAGGCAGGTGTAACTAATGAGTAATTTTAAATTTAGTAAGATGAATGGAATCTTGGTTCCTATTTTATCGGTTATTATGGGATTTGTATTAGGTGCTATTATTATGTTGCTATTTGGTTATAACCCAGTTCAAGGGTATCAAGCCATGTTGACAACAGCATTTCAATCACCAAAAAGTATTGGTGAAATTTTTGTAACAGCTGGGCCTTTAATTTTTACGGCTTTAGGATTTTCTGTGGCAAGTGCTGCTGGATTCTTTAATATCGGGCTTTCAGGTCAGGCGTTGGCTGGTTGGGTAGCAAGTATCTGGGTTGGACTTTCAATGGGAGACTCGCCAAGATTAATTGCCTTAACTGCAGCTATTTTAGCAGGGGTGATTGCTGGAGCTTTAACAGCGGCGATACCTGGTTTATTAAGAGCTTATTTTGGAACAAGTGAAGTCATTGTTACAATCATGATGAACTATATTTTACTTTATACAAGTACACATATCGTTAATAATGTTATTCCAGAGAAATTTATTTCAACTAAAGGAACTACTAAATTGATTGGGGCAAATGTGTCTCTTAGAACAGAGTTTTTAACCTCAATTAGTAATGGATCTCGTTTGAATTTAGGTATTATCTTTGCTTTTATTTTCTTAATCTTGATTTGGTTTTTAATGAAGAAAACCACATTAGGTTATGAAATTACAGCTGTTGGTTTAAATCCATTTGCATCAGAATATGCAGGGATGAGTAGTAAACGTATTATTGTGTTATCAATGGTCATCTCAGGAGCATTAGCTGGTATGGGTGGCGTTGTGTATGGATTAGGAACATTTGGTAACTTCTTTGTTCAAGGTAACTCATTAAGTATTGGATTTGATGGTATGGCAGTCTCACTACTTGGTGGAGGAACATCCATCGGTATTTTACTATCATCCTTATTGTTCAGTATCCTAAAATTAGGTGGACAAGGTATGCCAATATTAGCTGGTGTACCAACTGAATTGGTTGATGTTGTTATTGCTTCTATCATCTTCTTTGTTGGTATTAGCTACTTAATCAAATTGATTTTAACAAAACTTGAAACAAAAAAGGAACCAAAAGCTAGCAAAGTTGAAGGAGGTAAAGCGTGATGGCAGCAGATACTATGTCAACAGTTGCGTCTATTATTACGCAAACACTTGTTTATTCAACACCTCTTGTTTTTACAGCATTAGGCGGAACATTTTCAGAACGTGGTGGGATTGTTAACGTTGGGTTAGAAGGTATCATGGTTATGGGTGCATTCAGCTCAGTTGTGTTTAACATTACATATGCTGGAGTATTTGGCGTTTGGACACCATGGATTGCTTTATTAGTTGGTGGAATTGTCGGAATGATTTTCTCATTACTTCATGCTGTAGCAACAATTAACTTGCGTGCTGATCATATTATTAGTGGTACTGTTATCAACTTGATGGCACCAGCTTTAAGTATTTTCTTAGTTAAAGTGTTATATGGTAAAGGTCAAACAGACCAAGTGCCACAAACATTTGGTTATTGGGAAGTTCCTGGGTTAAGTAAGATTCCAGTGATGGGGCCATTATTATTTGAAAAAACATCAGCACCAGCCTTCTTAGCTATTTTAGTGTCAGTCCTTGCGTGGTTTGTCATTTATAAAACACGCTTTGGCTTGAGATTACGCTCAGTAGGTGAAAATCCTCAAGCAGCTGATACTTTAGGGATTAATGTTTATGGTATGAAATATTCAGGTGTATTAATTTCTGGCTTTTTAGGCGGTATTGGTGGAGCAGTATTTGCTCAAACAATCGCTGGACGTTTTGCTGTAACAACTATATCCGGTCAAGGTTTCATCTCAATGGCTGCGATGATCTTTGGTAAATGGAACCCACTTGGTGCAATGGGAGCAGCTCTATTCTTTGGATTTGCTCAAAACTTGAGTATTGTAGGAGACAGCATTCCATTTATTTCAAGTATTCCAAAAGTGTACCTACAAAGTGCTCCATACGCGTTAACGATTATTGTGTTAGTATTGTTCCTAGGTAAAGCACAAGGACCTAAAGCAGGCGGTAAAACATATATTAAATCTAAATAGTAATTAACTCCTTCCTCTAGCTCCTCTAAACAGAGGGAGGTTTTAAAATATAAAAATGACTTGGAAGAAGGAATTGTAATGTTTAAAAGAATTCATTTAGTAGTACTAGATTCTGTTGGAATTGGTGAAGCTCCTGACGCTGAAAAATTTGGCGATGTTGGAAGTCACACACTAGGTCATATAGCTGAGCATGGATTACATGTTCCTAATATGGAAGAATTAGGTCTTGGAACAATTGAACCTTTAAAAGGTGTCAAAGCAATTGAAGATCATAAAGGCTATGCGACTAAACTAGAAGAAGTATCTGTTGGTAAAGACACAATGACTGGTCATTGGGAAATTGCTGGATTAAACATTCAAACACCTTTTAGAGTATTCCCTGAAGGTTTCCCTCAAGATTTGTTAGATAAAATCACTGAATTTTCTGGTCGTGGCATTATTATGGGTGCTAATAAACCATATAGTGGCACACAAGTTATTGAAGATTTTGGTGAAGAACAAATGAAAACAGGGGACTTAATTATCTACACATCAGCTGACCCTGTGTTACAAATTGCTGCTCATGAAGATGTGATTCCATTAGAAGAATTATACAAAATTTGTGAGTACACTCGTGAAATCACGAAAGATGATCCTTACATGATTGGTCGTATTATCGCGAGACCTTACTTAGGTGAACCTGGTAACTTTAAACGTACAGCTAACCGTCATGACTATGCCCTTGATCCATTTGGTCGTACGGTTTTAAATGAACTAAAAGATGCTGGAAAAGATGTTATCGCAGTTGGTAAAATCAACGATATCTTTAACGGTCAAGGAATGACAGAAGCAATCCGTACGGCTTCAAATATGGATGGCGTGGATAAATTATTAGATGTGATGAAACAAGATTTTGAAGGAGTAAGTTTTACTAACTTGGTTGACTTTGATGCGTTATTTGGACATAGAAGGGATACACCAGGTTATGCCAAAGCATTAGAAGAATTTGATGCCCGCTTACCTGAAATTTATGCTAATATGCAAGAAGATGATTTATTACTTATCACAGCAGACCACGGAAATGATCCAACCTTCCCGGGAACAGATCATACTCGTGAGTATGTGCCATTACTTGCTTATAGTAAAAAAATGCAAGGACATGGTCAATTACCACAAGGTTATTACTCAGATATTTCTGCGACAATTGCGGATAATTTTGATGTTAAACCAACAGAAAACGGAAAAAGCTTTTTAGAATTATTGAAATAAGGGAGACTATAACATGTCATTAAGTGAAAAATTAGCAGCAACATCACAACATATTAAAGAAAAAGGGGTAGGAGCCGTTGATTTTGGTCTTATCTTAGGATCAGGTTTAGGAGAACTAGCTGACGAGATTACAGATCGCGTGGTTATTCCTTATGAAGACATTCCACATTTTCCTGTATCAACAGTTGTAGGTCATGCAGGACAACTTGTTTACGGAACATTATCTGGTAAAAAAGTTTTAGCAATGCAAGGACGCTTTCATTATTATGAAGGTCATTCAATGCAGACTGTCACATTTCCAGTGAGAGTGATGAAAGCTTTAGGAGCAGATTCATTAATCGTAACAAATGCAGCTGGTGGCGTAAATACAAGTTTTTCACCTGGCGATTTGATGTTAATTACCGATCAAATTAACTTTACCGGTGACAATCCTTTAATGGGATTAAACGAAGAAGACTTAGGTCCGCGTTTCCCTGATATGTCAGAAGCTTATAACAAAGCATATGGTGAAGTAACGAAAAAAGTAGCACAAGAACTATCTATTCATTTACAAAAAGGTGTTTATATGGGATTCTCTGGTCCAACTTATGAAACACCAGCAGAAGTACGTATGGCACGTGTGATGGGTGCGGATGCTGTTGGTATGTCAACTGTCCCTGAAGTGATTGTAGCTAACCATATGTCAATGAAAGTATTAGGTATCACATGCGTGACAAACTTAGCAGCAGGTATGCAAGCTAATTTAAATCATGAAGAAGTGGTCGAGACAACAGAACGAGTGAAAGCAGATTTCAAAGAACTAGTTAAACGTACACTAGAAAAACTTTAATTTAAAGGAGACTGAAGAATGAGCGTACATATTGGAGCAAAAAAGGGAGAAATTGCAGATAAAATTTTACTTCCAGGAGACCCACTAAGAGCGAAATATATCGCCGAAACATTTTTAGAAGATCCTAAGTGTTATAACGAAGTTCGAGGCATGCTAGGCTATACAGGTACTTACAAAGGCCATAAAATATCGGTTCAAGGAACAGGTATGGGAATGCCTTCAGCAGCCATCTATGCGAATGAATTAATTCGCGAGTATGACGTGAAAAAATTAATGCGAGTTGGAACATGTGGTGCGATTCGTAAAGATGTACACGTGAGAGATTTAGTGTTAGCTCAAGCGGCTGCAACTAATTCAGCGATTATTCGTAAAGATTTTCCGAATTTTGATTTCCCGCAAATTGCTGATTTTAATTTATTAACGACAGCATATGATATTGCCAAAGAAAAAGGCTTTAATATTCATGTTGGAAATGTATTATCAAATGATACGTTTTACTCAGATGATAATTCAGACGTCTTTAAATTAGGTGAATATGGTGTGTTAGGTGTTGAGATGGAAGCAGCAGTACTTTACTATTTAGCAGCTAAATACAATGTCCAAGCTCTTGCTTTGATGACAGTGAGTGATCATATGATTACTGGTGAAGAAACAACATCAGAAGAACGTCAAACGACATTTAATGACATGATGATTGTTGGACTTGAAACATTAATTAAAGAAGACTAATAAAAAAACGAGTAAGACAATTTGTCTTGCTCATTTTTATTGAAAATAATAAATTACTAAACTAGCTAAGGCAAAAAGATTGAGGATAAACTCTTTCTTTTTGGCTTTTTTTGTTTTCATAAATAGGAACAGTGATAGAAGAGTCACAACAATAAATGATACTAATTTCCATGTTTCTAGTTGATGAGACGTGTAGTGTTGTATCACCAAGTAATAAATACCTATCAAGGAAAGGACACCTAAAATCAAAAAGACTGGTTGTCTTGACAGGTATGAATACATTCCTTGTGTGAAAATCGTTAAAAATATAACAATTAGGAAAGAAAAAATAAACGGTTTGATCAGTTCAAAATCATAATCAAATGGATAACTGATAGTTAATAGTTGATTGAACACGATACCTTTAAAAAAAGCATTGGTAAAAGAATAGAATAACGAGTCAACATAATAAAACTGTTTGGAAAAAATCATCATTTGGAATAATTCATAAGCTAAGAGAATAATCCCGAATTGGATAGCTGTTTGTCGAATAATCAAGTAAATCAACACAGCGCTGATGATAAGTTTTAATCCATAGATGGCAATAGGCATGGAACGTCCTTTTTTATAAGTGTTTTTCCCAACGAGTTGAAAAAAATCGCTCAGTAATAAATAAAGAATCATATAATTTAAAATTAAGGCACCATGGCTACTGTTTTTTAAAAATAAAACGCCTGGTATTAATGAAATAACTGTTTGTAAAATTGCAATTAAAAAGGTTAGTGGAATATTTTTCCACAAAGTTAGTTTCGTTTGCAAAGTATGTCTCCTTAGTATGTTAGTGATAATAATACTTTATGGCAATAACATAAAAAGGTCAAGATTATCAGTTGAATTATGTAGGTAAAAAGTGAAAAATCTGATATACTGACTTATGTTGCAAGATTCCCGATAGGATTTACATCTCGTGTAAAGATGCCTTGTAACCGACTATATTTAGGGGGAATGAAAGATGAAAGAAAGAAAATTATTCACGTCAGAGTCTGTATCGGAAGGACATCCTGACAAAGTAGCAGATCAAATTAGCGACGCAATACTAGATGCGATACTAGAAAAAGACCCAATGGCACGAGTAGCGTGTGAGACAAGTGTCACAACTGGTTTAGTGCTAGTGTTTGGTGAAATCACAACAAGAGCTTATGTTGATATCCAAAAAGTTGTTAGAGAAACCATTAAAAACATTGGTTACACACGGGCAAAATATGGATTTGATGGTGATACATGTGCTGTCATGGTTGCGATTGATGAGCAATCACCAGATATTGCACAAGGAGTTGATGCGTCACTTGAAACACGTGAAACCTCAACTAGTGAAGAAGATTTAGGTGCCGGAGACCAAGGATTAATGTTTGGCTTTGCGATTGATGAAACACCAGAATTAATGCCATTACCAATTGCTTTAAGTCATCGAATCACTCGAAAATTGTCTGAACTTAGAAAAAATGACACGTTGCCTTATTTACGTCCTGATGCAAAATCTCAAGTGACTGTTGAATACGATGAGAATGATAAACCTTTAAGAGTGGATACAATTGTTGTTAGTACACAACATGATGAAGACACAACATTGGAACAAATTCAAAAAGATGTTACCGATTTAGTCATAAAAGAAGTGATTCCAAGTGAATTACTTGATGATAAAACAAAATACTATATTAACCCAACTGGTCGCTTTGTTATAGGTGGACCTCAGGGAGATTCTGGTTTAACAGGTCGAAAAATTATTGTTGATACCTATGGAGGATACGCTCGCCACGGTGGTGGGGCATTCTCAGGAAAAGATGCGACAAAAGTTGACCGCTCAGCAAGTTATGCTGCCAGATATATTGCAAAAAATATCGTCTCAGCAGGACTAGCGACAAAATGTGAAGTTCAACTTGCTTATGCCATTGGGGTAGCTCAACCTGTTTCGATTTCGATTGAAACATTTGGAACAAGCGACTACAAAGAATCAGAACTGATTGCTGCTGTGAGATCCTTGTTTAATCTATCACCAACTGGTATTATAAACATGTTGGACCTAAGACGTCCTATCTACAAAAAAACAGCTGCATACGGTCATTTTGGTCGTGATGATGAAGACTTTACTTGGGAAAAAACAGATAAAGTGGACGACTTGAAACAATTTTTAGCAAAATAAAAAATAACAATAATCCTTATTTGGCAAGTACTTTGGCTGATAAGGATTATTATTTTGAGGAGGAAACCATGCAACAAAAAAGAGAAACAAATGTTAAAATTATCACTGCTTGCGTATTTATCGCTACTTTTATGACAGCGGTGGAAGGGACCATTGTATCAACCGCTATGCCAACGATTGTTGGGTCATTAAAGGGCATTAGTATTATGAACTGGGTATTTTCAATTTATTTATTAACAAATGCCATGATGACACCCATTTACGGTAAATTAGCAGATAAGATTGGTCGAAAACCGATTTATTTGATTGGGGTATTTATTTTTATTATTGGGTCGGCATTATCAGGCATGAGTCAAAATATGATTCAATTAATTATTTTCCGTGCGATTCAAGGGATTGGGGCAGGTTCTATTGTTCCAGTATCTTTAACAATTATTGCGGATATTTATCCAGTCGATAAACGTGCCGGTGTTTTAGGTTTAAATAGTGCCGCTTGGGGAATTGCCAGTATTGTTGGTCCACTTGCCGGAGGATTTATCGTTGATGCGTTTAGTTGGCATTGGATTTTCTTAATCAATGTACCAATTGGTATTATTTTAATGATTTTAGTATGGATTTACCTGATTGAAGACAAGCGTGAAGTTGAGAAAAGTCCGATTGATTATATGGGTAGTTTCTATATGATGACCATGTTGCTATCATTGTTATATGGGGTTCAAAAAATTAATGATGGCTTTAACTTAATTACAATT
The DNA here is from genome assembly GCF_001870205.1 of Vagococcus teuberi. NCBI lineage: Bacteria > Bacillati > Bacillota > Bacilli > Lactobacillales > Enterococcaceae > Vagococcus > Vagococcus teuberi. The sequence goes on from NZ_CP017267.1 coordinate 40,959, forward strand.
ATTGCTTTTGCAATCTTTATTTTAAGTTTGGTATTATTTATCAGAACAGAAAAAAAAGCACAAGATCCAGTTATTTCTCTTGATCTTTTCAAAAATCGCACCTTTATATTGGTTAACTTAATTGCGGCATTAATTAGTGGCTTCTTAATGGGTGTTGAAGTGTACATTCCGATGTGGATGCAAGGAGTTGTGGGGAAATCTGCTGCTTTAGGGGGAATTGTATTAGCTCCTATGTCAGTTATTTGGATGTTTGGTTCATTTGCTGGGGGACGAGCGATGAAAAAATGGCATCATCGTTTAGCCATTGTAATTAGTATGTTGCCAATATTGGTTGGGGCAGTCTTTTTGAGTTTATCAAGCCAAGGAACATCTTACGGATTGTTCTTAATATTCTCAGGTATCATGGGGATAGGATTTGGTATGAGCATGACGTTACTTACCGTATTAGCTCAAACGTCTGTATCTGAAAAATTTACAGGAGTAGCAACATCATTTTTTACATTATCACGAACAATTGGTCAAACCATTATGATTTCAATTTTTGGTTTAGCATTAAATAAAACAATGGATAATCAACTTTCATCTAATGTGGTACCTGGTGCTACAAAAGACATGATGAACGAGTTGATTAATCCAAATACCGCGTCAGGATTACCAACAGAGTTGATTGATGGCTTGAGGGATATTTTATATAATAGTATTCATAATGTGTTTTTAATCGGTTTGTTATTAGTTGTTGTCTCTTACGTACTTAACTATTTCCAAGAAAAAGAATAAAAATGAGGCCCTATCTCTCTAGATAATGAGTGATAGGGCCTTTTTATCACATTGATTCAACAGCTTCTAGTGCTTTAGTGACATTAAGATAAGCACCTTCAGTTAATTTTTTACGTTTTTCAGCAGAAATATTGGTACTAATTTCATGTAAATTATGACCTAGATTAACGACATTATGCTCAATCGTTTCAGCATAGTTTAACTCTTCAGCAGAAAACTGTTCTGGATGCTTTTTGAAGTCTTCTTTTAATTGTTTTACTAGAGATTTAGCATTCTGGTAAATACCTTCATATTGGTCAGATTTTAATGACTCCATGATAGAACTATCTTTCTCTAAGATAACAAGCAAGTCTTCTTTTAATTTTTTAAGATGAAGGATCATCCCTTTGAGTTTTTCAGCATTTGATATTGTCATGTTTCTCACTCCTTTAGTGTTTTTTGAATCTGTTTGTTTATATGGCTTATTATAGTGTTCAAATAAAAAGTTTTGGTAAACAAAAGTCGAATAAATTCAAAATACTTCAAAGAATAAATAGTTTTTTTATAAATTATTGTTTAATGAAGTAACACAACCTCATGTTGGTATAACAAAGTTTTACGTTTTTTTACTGCGTTTCACTAATGATTATTTAGGTTACATAAATTACAAAAGTATCATTAGTTACAGATTGTTCACTTATTCACATAATAGCTTTATGATGTGTATGTAAAGCAAAGGAGCATGCAACCTTTTGTGATATAACACACAATGATTAATGGAGGATTTACATATGAATATCGGAGAAGTCATTAAAACAACCATGACTGATATGAATATTATCAGTGCGATAACATCAACAGTATTTATTATTTTATTAGGGTTCTTTTGTCGCAAGAAAGGAATTTTCTCTGCAGAAGTAGGAAAAATTTTATCAAAAGTTGTATTAAGTGTGGCATTACCTGCATTGGCCTTTAATGCATTTATGCAAGATATCAAAAGTGAAACATTAAAACAAGGAATGAATGTTTTAATTTGGGGTATTGTCATTTATATTATTTTAATTTTTGTTTCTAAGCCATTATTTATGAAATACAAAGGTGACAAACAAGATACTCTACGCGTTTTAACTATTTTTGGATCAACTACATTTTTTGGCACTCCAATCGTTAGTGCAATTTACGGACCAATTGGTGTGATGTTTTCTTCAATTTTTAACATTGGTTACCGAATTTTCTTATACTCATACGGCTACATCAAAATGAGTGGATTAAAAATGGAACTTAAAAATATTAAAACAATGTTTTTAAACCCAATTGTCATTGCAACGTTTGCAGGGTTATTCATCTGGGTATTCCAAGGATATTTACCACAAGTTAGTGTGACAAATGCTGAAGGTGTGGTTAATCAAGTGGCATTCTTACGTATCGATCAAACAGCTGTTTGGTTATTTAAACCAATGACTTATTTAGCAGGACTAGCTTCACCACTTGCTTGGTTATCAATTGGGGCTACTTTAGGTGAAGTGAGCTTTAAAGATGCAGCATCAGACAAAACATCTTGGTATTACAGTGTGATGAAAGTCATTTTTGTGCCAGTTATAAACATTGTATTATTAGCGATTTTAACTATGACTCACATTTTACCAGTAAGTTACGAAGCATTAGCAACAATCGTCATCATGATGGCTACACCAACAGCTACAGTAGCGGCTGCTTATGCAATTAGTTTTGATAAAAAACCACTTCTAGCTTCAAATGCATCTCTTATTTCAACAGTATTAGCTGTTGTCATGACACCAATATGGATTGTAGTGCTAGAAATGATTAGTAAAATGGGTATTTTTTAACATTAAACATGATTAAGAAAGAAGAGAGATAGAGATGACATTCAAAATAGCTTGTTACGGTGTACGACCAAATGAAGTAGCATACTTTAATGATTTAAACAAATATAACTATGACTTAACATTGATTGAAGAATTATTAACACATGACAATATTGAAACAGCATATAACCATGATGCAGTCTTATTACGAGGAAATTGTGTAGCAGATCGAGAAAATATCGAGAAAATGTCAGAACATGGTGTAAAATTTGTCTTTACACGTACAGTTGGATTTAATCATATTGATTTAGCAGCAGCAAAGGATTATCACATGGAAGTGGCAAGAGTGCCATCATACTCTCCTAATGCTATAGCGGAATTGTCGTTGACATTAGCTATGATGTTGTTAAGACATACTGCTTATATGACAATGAAAACAAGTAACAAAAACTTTATTGTAGATAATACGATGTTTAGTAAAGAAATTAGAAACTGTAAAGTGGGAATTATTGGGACTGGTAAAATTGGTCTAACAGAAGCAAAATTATTTGCTGGATTAGGTGCGACAGTATTAGGATATGATATTTATGAAAATGATGCAGCAAAAGAGATTTTAACCTATACAGATTTAAATGATTTATTAGCAGAATCAGATATTGTTAGCATTCATGTGCCATATATTCCAGGCGAAAATGATCAGATGATTAATGCTGAATTTATTAGTAAAATGAAAAAAGGTGCTATCTTAATTAATACAGCTCGTGGAGAATTACAAGATAACCAAGCCATTTTAGAAGCGTTAAAGACAAATCATTTAGAAGGATTTGGAACAGATGTATTTGCTAATGAGAAAGATTTATTCTTTAAACAATTTGGTGAGGATCAACCTTTACCTGACCCAACAGTGGAAGAGTTAATTTCTCTCTACCCTAGAGTATTGGTTACTCCTCATGTAGGGTCAAATACAGACGAAGCGTTAATTAATATGATTGAAACAAGTTTTGAGAATTTCCATTCAGTGTTAGAATCAGGTAAAACAGTTAACAGCGTTCTATAAAAAAAACACCTCCAATGCCCTTTGGAGGTGTTTTTCTATGTTTTTTTATAGCGTGTGATTGGCCGTCCAATTTCTTGATAAACAATATCTTCTGTGAGGTATTTTGATTCGACTAGAAATGTTAAATATTTTTTAGTTGAAATACGTGAAATCCCCACTTTTTTTGCTAATTCTTCTGTTGAAAATGGATGTGACTCATCTTCAATTTTCTTAAGCACTTTCTCCATGGTTAATTTTGCCAGTCCTTTTGGTAAAGAAGCAGATATGGAAAGTGAAGGTTGTTTAGGCGTATGTTCGTTAAATAAAGCATCAATGCTTTCTTGATTAGCATGATCTATTTGACTAATTAATTTTTTTTGGTTTATCACTTTTTGTATTGCTAAAGTAAACCGCTCAACAGTAAACGGCTTAACTAAATAATCTACAACCCCAAGAGTTAATGCTTTTTGAATGGTTTCCATATCGTTTGCAGCGGTGATGAAAATAACTGGTACTTGATTATTTTTTTTGCGTAATTCAGTTAAAAAGTCTATGCCTGTTTGAGTTGGTAGGTAGTTGTCTAGTAATATTAAATCTACTGAATAGTTTGTTAAAAAAGGCATAGCATCAATAGTTGAACGACAATTTCCGATGATATGAGCAGAGGGAATATTTGTTAAAAAATCTGCATTTAATTTAGCAACCATCGGATCATCTTCAATAATTAGAACGTTCATTTTTTTCTCCTTTTCGGCTTAAAGGTAGCTCAATATAGACCGTTGCTCCTGTATTGTCATTATTATTAGTTATATCAATTAAACCACCATGTTCATTGACGATGCGGTAAATGGCATGTAACCCGTAGCCTCTGCCAGCTCCTTTAGTAGAAAACCCTTTTTGAAAGAGCTTATCTATGTCATTACTTTGGATACCATATCCACTATCAATCACTTCTATAATCAAAATATGCCCTTCTACTTCATAAGATAGACTAAGAGTTATTTGTTTAGTGTGCTGATTTTTTGTTGCATCAATGGCATTATCTAGTAGATTTCCTAGTATTTGAATGATCTGATGCACATAGTTATCCATTTCTAAGTCTGGTAAAAATGATGTTGGATTCAGTGTTAATGAAACAGTTTGTTCTTTTGCTTCATTTATTTTTCCAAGAATAAAACCAGCAATAGCAGGCGATTTTATGATGTCTGTAACGTACCCAACTTCTTTTTCATAATCATGACTGATTTGTTGAATATATTCTTGGACTAAGTCATACTTTTCTTGTTCAATAAGCCCCATAATGACATGTGTTTTATTCATAAATTCATGTGTTTGAGCGCGTAAGGCATCAATGTACTGTTGTGTGCCGCTTAATGTATGAATGAGTTGACTCATCTCAGATTGATCTCTAAATGTGACAACAGCCCCACTAAAAACATTGCGAATCATAACTGGTGAAGTTGTGGCAATGAAAGTAGTAGTATTGAGCAATAACTCTTGATCAGTTTGTTTTTCTTTTGATGTGAAGCATTTTTTAAAAAAAACAGTATATAATTGAGTATCAATTTTGTTGTTTTCAGCTAGTTGAAATGATGAATCTAGTGAAGTTAATAAATTAACAGCAGCTTGATTAATCAGAGTGATGTCTTTCTCTTTATTGATAGCAATAATGCCTTCATTGATTTCATCGTTAATGAGTTGTTTTTCTTGAATTAAACGAGAAATATCACCAGGTTCCAAATCTAATAGAATATGTTTAATGGCTTTACTACTAATTAAAGCACCGATAATACCTATAACTAATCCAATTAATAAAATTAAGGCTACTTTGATTTGTATATTACTAATATCGCTTTGTAATGTGTCTAAGGTAATACCCGCACAAATTACTCCTATGATACGGTGATTATCATCTTTTACTGGAACAAAAAAGCGAATGCCATCTCCTAGAATTCCTTTTTTTTGAGAAAAATGAGCATCACCGTTAAGCGCTCTTCTAGCATCATCTAAATCAGAAAAAGGTTGTCCAATGGCATTGGGGTCTGGATGAGACAATCGTATAAGTTCTTTATCTAGTACGACAATAAAGTCCATGTTACTGAGCTTTGCAATTTCTAAAGAAAGCTCTTGAATATTTTTAGAAGTTGCATCGTTGATTAGAGTATTCTTTACTTGCTCATCTGTAGCAAAAACTTTAGCTATAGTAGACATTTTATCTTTAGCATATCTGTATTCATTTTGAACAACATAGTGTTCAAGGTATATGGATGATAATATGAGTGAAATAAGCGTTGTCAGAAGCACAATAAATATAATAATTGATTTTAATGAAAAACGGCTCATCAATCGGCTAAATTTTTGTTGCATTTTTACGAACTCCTTGACTGATAATAATTTTGATTATAGCCTACAAAAGATATATATGTAATAGTTATTTGGTTAATTAGTCAAAACAACTGATTTAAATAACGAATAATGAACAAGCTGTATAAAAAATAAATAGAAAAAGAGAGCCTATTATTTGGCTTCCTTTTTCTCAATACATAAGACTGATGGGGGATTATTTTTTTGGTTAATGAATTGATAGGTTAAAACGGAGTAGGAATCTTGTGACAGGGTTTCAGCAAATGAAAGAACCTCTTCTTTTTCACTCATACCTTCATCATGCCCTGAATAAAGTACTAAAATCAATCTGCCATCTTCTGCTAAGATAGTTAGTAGCGAAGTAATCGCAGATAGTGTTGTTTTACTCTTTGTGGTAATTTGTTTATCTCCTCGAGGTAAGTAACCTAAATTAAAAATAGCAGCCTTAATCATTGTGTTATCTGGTAAATAAGTTAGGGCATTTTGATGTCCATCTTTAATAAGAGATGTATTTTGAATGTTTTGCTTTTCTAATTTCTTTCGTGTCGATTCTAAGGCTTTTTCTTGTATGTCAAACGCATAAACATGTCCCTCATTCTCAACTAATTGGCTTAAAAAAACTGTATCATGTCCATTTCCCATAGTTGCATCAATGACCACATCACCAGGTTGAACACAGTCACTTAATAGCTGGTGACTAAAATGAAGAGCTGTTTTAAGCATATCCCTGAGCCCCTTTTCTAACATTATAAATACCTTGATAGGTTTGTCGTTTTTCTAACTCTTGATCAATCCCATTGAGTACTTCCCATTTTTGTAAGCTCCACATGGGACCAATAATCGATTCCCTTGGTGCATCTCCAGTCAAACGATGGATAATAATTTCTGGTGGGATAATTTCAAGTTGATCACACGTTAGTTTTGTGTATGCTTCTTGTGTCATTAGTTGTAATCGACCTTCAAAGTAATCTTTTTCCATTTTGGTGTTTGACATTAAGTGAAGAAGATGAAGCTTAATTCCTTGAATATCAGAATCTAATACAGTTCGTTTAACATTTTCTATCATCATGTCATAGGTCTCACCCGGTAACCCATTAATTAAGTGAGTGCAGACATTTATATTGTGTTTTCTCAGTTTTTCAACAGCATCCAAATAAGTTTGATAGTCATGTGCTCTATTGATACAGTCGCTTGTTTCTTCATAAGTTGTTTGTAAACCAAGTTCTACCCAAAGATATAATCGTTGATTTAACTCAGCCAAATAGTCAACAACGTCATCAGGCAAACAATCCGGACGCGTACCAATTGACAACCCCACAACACCTTCTTCATTGATTACTTGTTCAAAACGATGTTTTAATACGTCAAGAGGAGCGTGAGTATTAGTAAAATTTTGAAAGTATACGATATATTGTGTCGTACTTGGCCATTTTTTATGCATTTGGTTGACTTCTTTACGGAATTGTACAGGTAATGGATCACTTGGTGCGATAATCATGTCACCAGAACCTGAGACACTACAAAATGTGCATCCACCACGTGCTACTGTTCCATCTCGGTTAGGGCAATCAAATCCTCCGTCGATTGGCACTTTAAAAACTTTTTCTGAAAAAACTTCCCTAAGTGCGGCATTCCAAGTATAGTATCGTTTCGAATCTCCTTTTTTGTAAGTAAACACGTCTATCTAGTCCCTTCAAATCGTTGAATAAAATCATATTTTTTAAAGTATGGATAGCTAAACAGTAACCAACATGCCCCTAATAGGTAGCCACCTAAAATATCTGTTGGGTAGTGAACGCCAAGATAAATTCGACTAGTGCCAATCAATAAGATAATTATCCCTAATGAAATTTGGACGACAAGTCTCATCGCTTTATTATCGATATATTTATAGGCTAAAAAGATGAGTGTTCCGTAAAAAAGCATACTCCCCATAGCATGCCCACTTGGAAAACTTGAATGTTTCGCCACAACGAGGTGCTCCACAGATGGACGTGGACGATTGAATAGATATTTTAAGCTAAGATTCCCAATACCTGATAGAATAACAGTATTAATTGCTAGCCAATAAGCAGCTATCTTATCTTTTAATTTAAAAAATAAGACGCTAAAACTTACGAAGAATAATAAGGCAATCGTAACGGTATTACCGAATTTAGTAAAATATTTGAAAAAAATATTTTTTTCAGGTGTGAGTGTTCCTCTAATAAGTTGTTGAATGGGCTGATCAATTGCTTTTAGTATCGCCTCGTTAGATACGACGAAGTAAGCAATTACTGCAAAAAGTAACAAACAAATACTTGCAGCATAAGACCAATATAATTTCGATGTTTTCATAAATATAACCTCCTAAAATCAAAAAAAGACTTTATTAACTTATTAACAAAGCCTGTTTATTATAACATGATTTAATCATAATCATAATGTGTGTCATCGCTATCAAGTTCTTCCACTTCAATTTCACCGTTCTTACTGGTTGCTTTAATGCTTATTTTACCTTTATTTGTTTTGTATTTTCTATTAGAAGATAAATTTTTATTAAAAATTGAAATATCTCCCAGAGTGGTTTCAAAATCAAGTTTATTATCTGAAATGGAAGATTCATCTGTTTCAATATCTATGTTCCCATTTATAGTCGTCAATTCTGTATCAAAGTCTATATGATTATCATGGAAGAGGACATCTCCGTGTTTTGATGCAACAACTGATTTTCCTGTTGTGTGATTAATCGAGATGTCTCCATCCACTGTTGTTATTTTTAAGTCACCTTTTGTATTAGCTGTGAAAACATCTCCCATATCTGTTGTTAGCGTCATCAGTTTAGCCGTTGTATTTAATACATTGATGTCATATAGTTTCGTATTGACAGATAATTCTTCTGAGATTTTAGAATCATCTAAAGAAAAATCTGTGTCTTGTCTAGGTTGTGATACTTGATTAGCACGAATGCCACTAAGTGATGCACTACCATTTTCCATATTTAATTTGATATTATCCATTGAAAAATCATGCATTGATAGATTGACATTTTTTCCATTAATTGTAACCGTTTCGTAATGTGTTGGAATACGTAAGTAAACTGTATCATCAGTGTAGTTATTTATATTGAAAATAGCAAAGGGATACGGATTTTCTTTATTCGTTGTTGGATTATTAATGGTTAAAGAAGACGTATTTTTTTCTTCTTTAAATGTCCAATCAGCTTGTTTGTTATTATCTAATCTGAAGTCGACACCTTGTTTATCCATATAAATGTACTGATTATCTGAACGGGTAAGCGTCACACTAGTTGGTGTATTAAAATGAATATCGAGAGTTTTATTTTTATTAGATTTTATTTTTTTATGAATAGTATTTTTTTCACGTTCGTTTACTAGTTTTTTTTGCGTAATAAAAGTTCCTATTCCACCAACAATCATAAAAATAATAGCGATAACTATAGCGAAGAAAGTTCTTTTTTTCATTTAGTAGAACCTCCTTTTAAAACAGACCAACACCATTGATGATAAATCATAAATAATTTGAAAGCCCCTTTAGTAATAGGTCTTATGATAATGAATCCTAGTAAACCAATACCAAGTAGTATTAAACTAACAAAGAATTGGAACCAGGCATATGTTGAAATGGCCGTTCCTAATATAAAAAGGCTAAATAAGGGACTAGCAAGAAATATACCGATAACCAACCATCCACTCATTAGGATAATAGCAATAAGTAAGATGACCCATATCATAAAAATAATATTTAGTAGTGTTATTCCTAACATTTCGAATAGTCGATTCATTCTTGAATTGTGAGGGATATATTTATTGTACGCTTCATCCTGATAAGTAGTGTCATGAGTTATTTCAATCCAGTCATCTTCGTAATCAGACTGAGTGTCAAAAGTTAATCCGAGTTTTTCCAAAATATTTTGGGCAATGTTTTTGGGGGAAGGAAGAGCTTGAGTAATCTCATATTCAGATAAGCCTAGGGCAGATTTTTCATCAAAAATCTGAATATAAGCATCAAGAATAGCTTGTCGTTCTTCTTTAGATAATTGGTTTAAATAAAGTTTTAATTCAATTAAAAAATGTTCTTTATTCATTTCATTCTCCTGTCTGTTAAGAATATTAAATTCAATATATCTTCTAATAAATTGTACAACAAGGAAAAGAGAGATAAATCCTCCTAAAGTATGAGTTTTATCAAGTAATTAATGCCTTAATATGTCAATCAAAAAAAAAAACAACAGATATGCTTGCTATTCATTTTTATAGATGATTTAATGATAGTAATAAGACTTTTTTATAAGTATATGAACAAAAATGAACTGAATAATTTGAATTAATATCAAAAATAGGTCATAGCATTAATTGTGTTTTTGCAATTGGGTTATTTTTTTAGACTTTATCATTTAGGAGAAGAGAGATAAATATGAAAAAAAATAAATTACTACTAAATCAATCAATGACTCGTCATGCTTCTTTGTTTGGCACTGTCTTGTTGTCGTCTACAGTGCTTTTACCTGGTGTTACCGTGTGTGGCTTCTGATAGTATCCGTGATGAAATACAAAATGCATCTAATGAAACAACTCAGGATAAAAAAGCAGCAAATAGTTGGACGTTGTTGTCTATTAGTGGAGAAAATGAATGGATAGAAAATAACCAGCCATTGGACTTAACTGTAAACTTAGAAGCTCATCAAGTCGAAAATCTAGACACTGTGATAAATTTATCGGCGAATACAGTGATTAAATCTGACGTAGCAGATTTATCAATAAAGGATGAGACGGGTAGAGTAATCGGAACGTATACTATTAATAGTGAGTTAAATCAATTATTATTAACATTTACAGAAAAACAATTTACAAAGGCGATTATCCAAGTTCCTATAAACTTTAAAAAAACTGAATTAAGGGAACAAACAGTGGCGTTCTCCGTTGGGGAAAGCGTCATATCTAAAACAATTAAAACGATTGCCAATCCTCAAGAAGAAAATGCGACATCTGATTTATTAGAAGATTCTGTTGAACATCAGGACAATCAAGATAATACAGTATCTGAATCAAGGCAGGTAGAAGAAACTGAGCGAGTGCAAGAGTCATCAGCAAATGAAGAAAAAGTTATTGATGATCAAACAAGTGATTCAGTGTCTGTTATGGCATCAAGTGGTTTATTAGAAGATTCTGAAGAAACTACTAATTCTGAAGTAGAAACAAGTACAAATGAACCTGTCAAATCTGAAGATTCTACAACAGACACTTCAAAAGAAGAACCAAAAGAAGAACCAAAAGAAGAACCAAAAGAAGAACCAAAAGAAGAACCAAAAGAAGAACCAAAAGAAGAACCAAAAGAAGAACCAAAAGAAGAACCAAAAGAAGAACTAAAAGAAGAACCAAAAGAAGAACCAAAAAAGAACCAAAACCAGCTACTATCGTAGTTCCAACACCAAAAGTAAGGTCATTTAAAGCGGCAACGCCTCAAGCGACTTTTATTGAAAGTATTGCTTCTCATGCGCAAAGTGTTGCAGCTGAAAATGACCTCTATGCATCCGTGATGATTGCTCAAGCTATTCTTGAAAGTGGTTATGGATCAAGTACATTGTCATTACCACCCAATCACAATCTATTTGGAATTAAAGGAACCTATAATGGGCAGTCTGTAACGATGCAAACACAAGAATTCTATAATGGTCAATACGTCACTATAAATGATGCTTTTAGAAAGTATCCATCATACCGTGAGTCTTTGCAGGATAATGCTCATGTATTAAAAACGACATCATTTGCTCCGGGAGTTTATTTTTATTCAGGTGCGTGGAAGTCAAATACAAGTTCTTATATGGATGCGACTAAATGGTTAACAGGTAAATATGCGACAGATCCGACTTACAATATCAAATTAAACAATTTGATTATGACTTATAATCTGACGCAATATGATGATGCTAGTTATACAGGCCCTGTGACAACACCTACCGGGACAGGAAGTGGCAATAATGGTGGTAGTCAAAGTAATACATCTACAATGGGAAATTCTTCTACTTATACGGTGAAAAGTGGTGATACATTATATCGTATTGCACAAAATTATGGTATGAGCGTACAAGAATTGAAACAACTGAATGGGTTAAGAACTGATATGATTTATGTTGGACAACAATTAAAAGTCAAAGGGAATAGTGGAACACCTACAGTTGACTCTATCGTGGATACTACTAGTTCAAATGAAAGTACTTCAAATAATAATAAACCCAATAATTCAACTAGTTCAAACAATTCTTCAGCAACTTACACAGTGAAGAGTGGCGACACATTGTACCGAATTGCATTAAATAATGGTATGACTGTCCAAGAATTAAAACAATTAAATGGTTTAACGAGTGATTTAATCCATGTAGGACAACAACTAAAAATTGCTGGTAATGCATCGAGTGGTAGTGCTTCATCAACCAATTTGTCAGGAAATACGGTGGGAAATACTACAAGTCATAAAGTTAAGCGCGGTGACACACTGTATGGTATTGGTTTGACATATGGCATTAGTGTTCAAGAGTTAAAACAATTGAATAACTTAAGCAGTGATACCATTTATATTGGTCAATCTTTAAAAGTTAGCACAAAACAGAGCACGTCAACAATAGTTAATACTGAAAATAGTGCTCAAACGACGCATATTGTCAAACGTGGTGATACGTTGTATGGTATTGGTCTTAGATATAATGTTTCACCTAATGATATTAAACAATGGAATGGTTTAAATAGTGAGTTGATTTATGTAGGTCAATCATTAAAAATTAATCAGTCAAGTAAAACAAATACGACAACACCGGTTAAAACAACAGTAGGAAAATATACTGTTAAATCTGGTGACACACTTTATCGTATTGCATTAGATAATAAAACAACTGTTCAAGAATTAAAGAGAGTTAATAATTTAAGTAGTGACTTTATCCATGTAGGTCAACAGTTGACATTACCGGGTACTAGTACTGACGCAGTATCTAAAAATACACGTCACACAGTCAAAGCAGGGGAATCTTTGTGGGCAATTTCTAAAAAATACAACACAAGTGTGAGTCAACTGAAGAAGTGGAATAACTTATCAACGAACATTATTTATGCCAATCAAGTCTTACGAGTAAGCTAGTTGTCAAAGTAACATTCATTTGATATGATTAGCTTAATAATATCAAAACAAGTAGTTAAGAAGTAGTAAAATAGAAAGTTTTTAAGAGAGTATGTGGTTGGTGGAAACATACAAATGGACTATTTGAACTTGTCTTAAGAAAAAGTTACTTGTCGGAAAGTCTATTTTCGTTAACATGGATTAGAGGTGTTCTAGTATATCTAGGCACAAATTTAGGTGGTACCACGTCAGTCAACGTCCTATGAAGACACAACAGTGTTTTTGTAGGACGTTTTTTTACATAAAATTTTAGGAGGAAGACCATGGCTTATAATCATTTACAAATTGAAAAAAAATGGCGCGACTATTGGAAAAAAGATCACACGTTTAAAACAGGTGAAGAAACAGATAAACCAAATTTTTATGCACTAGATATGTTTCCTTACCCATCTGGGCAGGGGTTACATGTAGGGCATCCCAAAGGGTATACATCAACAGATGTATTATCTCGTATGAAGCGAGCGCAAGGATTTAACGTGCTGCATCCAATGGGGTGGGATGCGTTTGGGTTACCTGCTGAACAATATGCACTAGACACAGGAAATGACCCAGCTGAATTTACTGAAAAAAATATTCAAACTTTTAAACGTCAATTTGATGCATTAGGCTTTAGTTTTGATTGGGACCGTGAAATTAATACCACTGACCCTTCATACTACAAATGGACGCAATGGATTTTTACTAAAATGTTTGAAAAAGGGCTAGCCTATGAAGCGGAAGTACCGGTTAACTGGTGCCCAGCTTTAGGAACCGTATTGGCTAATGAAGAAGTCATTGATGGCAAATCAGAACGTGGGGATCATCCAGTATACCGAGTTCCAATGAAACAATGGATGTTACGTATTACTGCTTATGCGGATCGTTTAATTGATGATTTAGAGTTAATTGATTGGCCAGAGAGTATTAAAGAGATGCAACGTAATTGGATTGGTCGTTCTGAAGGAGCGAATGTTAATTTTGACATTAAAGGAACAGACAAACAATTCACAGTATTTACAACGCGTCCTGATACATTATTTGGTGCAACTTATGCTGTTATGGCACCTGAGCTTCCACTGGTTCAAGAAATTGTGACACCAGAACAAAAAGATGCAGTGGATGCTTATATCAAAGAAGCCGAAAAGAAAACAGATTTAGATCGTACTGAGTTATCAAAAGAAAAAACAGGTGTCTTTACTGGAGCTTATGCAGTAAACCCAGTGAATGGTAAAGAAATCCCTATTTGGATTGCGGATTATGTGCTATCAACTTATGGAACAGGTGCGATCATGGCTGTTCCAGCTCATGACGAACGTGATTATGAATTTGCGAAAACATTTGATTTAGAAATTGTTCCTGTTGTAGCTGGTGGAGATGTGTCAAGTGAAGCCTACACAGGAGATGGCGACCATATTAATTCAGACTTCTTAGATGGTATGAATAAAGAAGATGGTATTGAAACAATGATTAAGTGGTTGGAAAAAGAAGGCATCGGTAAACAAAAAACAAGTTATCGTTTGCGTGACTGGTTATTCTCTCGCCAACGTTATTGGGGTGAACCTATTCCAATTATTCATTGGGAAGATGGTACGATGACAGCTGTTCCTGAAGAGGAGTTGCCATTAGTATTGCCAAAATCAAATGATATTAAACCTAGTGGAACAGGTGAATCGCCATTAGCTAATATGACGGAGTGGATTAATGTTGTAGATGAAAAAACTGGCATGAAAGGTCGTCGTGAAACGAATACTATGCCACAATGGGCAGGAAGCTCATGGTACTACTTGCGTTTTATTGACCCACATAATGACGAACAACTAGCAGATCCAGAAAAACTAAAAGAATGGATGCCTGTTGACGTTTATTTAGGTGGAGCAGAACATGCGGTACTTCATTTACTATATGCTCGTTTCTGGCATAAATTCTTATATGATATTGGAGTAGTGGAAACAAAAGAACCATTCCAAAAATTATATAATCAAGGCATGATTTTAGGTGAAAACAATGAAAAAATGTCGAAATCAAAAGGAAATGTGGTTAACCCTGATGATATCGTAGAGCAATATGGTGCAGATACCTTGCGTTTATACGAAATGTTTATGGGACCACTTGATGGCTCAATTGCATGGAGCGAAAAAGGGTTAGAAGGAAGCCGTAAATTCTTAGACCGTGTATGGCGTTTGTTTATCGACGAAAACTTTGTCTTACGCGATCGTATCACGAAACACAATGACGAAGCATTGACAAAAGTGTATCATCAAACAGTGAAAAAAGTGACAGAAGATTACACGAACCTACATTTTAATACAGCGATTTCTCAATTAATGACATTTGTAAATGAAGCTTATAAAGCAGAAGCATTACCTGTTGAGTATATGAATGGTTTCTTACAATTATTAGCGCCTGTTGCCCCATTCCTCTCAGAAGAATTATGGGAAAGAATGGGAAATGAAGGATCTATCAGTTATGTCGCTTGGCCAACTTATGATGAATCAGCCTTAGTTGAAGACACAATTGAAGTAATTTTCCAAGTAAATGGAAAAGTTCGTGGGAAAGAAGTAGTTGCTCGTGATCTATCCAAAGAGGAGTTAGAAACGATCGCTATGGAAAATAATGCGGTGAAAGGGCAACTTGATGGAAAAACGATTCGTAAAGTGATTGTTGTACCAAATAAATTAGTTAATATTGTGGCTAATTAAAGTTAAGAATACGTTTAAATCCATTAAAAGTGTTTGCATAAACGTACAATTGTCGATACAATTAGAGCAGTATAATGAAGAAAGTTGGTTAGAATCATGCCAAATCAAAACACTTCTTTTGAGGAGACCGAAAAAGAGTTGAATGCAAAGGAAAAAATGGTTCGTGGCTCTTTATGGATGACAATAGGAAATGTTTTTTCTAGACTACTAGGTGCAGCGTATGTCATTCCCTGGTATGCATGGATGGGCACGGATGCTAATATAGCAAACGCCTTATTTAATAAAGGGTATAACATTTACGCCTTGTTTTTAATGATCGCAACAGCTGGTATTCCAGGTGCGATTGCAAAACAAATTTCACACTATAATTCGTTAAATGAGTATGGTATTAGCCGACGTTTATTTAGACGGACGATGGTAATAATGGGTGTGTTTGGCATTGCCTGTTCGGGAGTCATGTATTTGTTTGCACCAATTTTGGCGGATGGAAACGCTGATTTAATTCCAGTGATGCGAGCTCTAAGTGCAGCTATCTTGATTTTTCCAATGATGAGCGTCATTCGTGGGTATTTTCAAGGGAATCAAAATATGATGCCTTCTGCGGTATCACAAATTATTGAACAGATTGCCCGAGTATTTTATATGTTACTTATGACGTTTATTATTATGAAAGTGACAACAGGTGATTATGTTGATGCTGTTGTCCAATCAACCTTTGCTGCGTTTATTGGAATGCTTGGTGCATTTGCTGCATTAATTTGGTTTTATAGTAAACAAAAATCACGTATGAATTACTTGGTTGATAATAGTAATAATGAGGTAGAAATCTCTGAAAATCATTTGATTAAAGAGATGATTAAACAAGCGATTCCGTTTATTATCGTTGGTTCTGCCATTACCTTGTTTAAGTTGGTTGACCAATACACATTTGAAAGAATGATGGCAAGTTTTACAAATTATTCACCGAAACAATTGCAAGCTTTGTTTAGTATTTTTAGTGCAAACCCTGATAAATTGGTTATGATTACGGTATCTTTAGCTACAGGCATGGCTATGACAAGTTTGCCTCTTGTGACAGAAGCTTATACTAAAAATGAAAAACCTGAATTAGCTAAATTAATTAGTGATAACATTCAGTTGCTACTTTTCATCATGGTACCAGCGACATTGGGAATGATTGTTTTAGCAAGACCTATGTACGCTTTATTCTATACACCAGAAACACTAGGTGTGAGTGTGCTGATTGAAGCTAGTTTAGTTGGTCTTGTAATGGGGTACTTTATTCTGATTTCAACAACATTACAAGGATTGTATCAAAACCGAGAAGCTATCTCGCTATTAGGAGTGGGACTAATAATAAAATTAGTTCTACAATATCCAATGATTCGTATGTTTGAAACATATGGACCACTCATTGCGACAGCTATTGGTTTAGGTGTAGCTGCAATGTTAATGACGCGTTCGATTTACCGAATTACCAAGTTTGATTTAGCAATGACAGCCAAAAGAATTTTACTAATCGTGATTTTAGGGGCGATTATGTCACTTGTTACTTGGCTTGTCAGAAGTGGGCTATACACGATATTAAGTCCTGATAGAAAATTTCAAGCCTTTATTATCATTATGATATGTGTGGTATTTGGTATTATCAGTTATGGCTGGTTAGTACTACGTGTGAGATTAGCAGATCAATTACTTGGCCCGAAAGCACGAAAATATCGTCGGAAATTTAGAATAAAATAAACAGGAAGAACATCTATTTAGGTGTTCTTTCTTGCATTAGGAGAAAAAACAGATGCGTTTAGATAAGTTTTTAAGTCATACAGGATTTGGTAGTCGTAAAGAAGTAAAAGAGTTACTGAAGAAAAAGCGAGTGACGGTCAATCAAACGATGGTAAGAGATGCTAAATTTTCAGTTAATGAAAATGAGGATGAGATCTGTGTTGATGGACAACCTGTTTTATACGAAAAATATGTTTATTACATGTTGAATAAACCAAAAGGAGTTATTTCCGCGACAGAGGACGCATCCTCCCGAACAGTGATTGATTTAGTCAAATCAGATGATTATAAAAAGGGATTATTTCCAGTGGGACGACTAGATAAAGATACGACTGGTTTACTGTTGTTAACTAATGATGGCCCCTTGGCTCATGATTTATTATCTCCCAAAAAGAAAGTCCCAAAGTTATATCAAGCATTAGTTCAAGGAGAGATGACGAAAGCAGATATTGAAACTTTTTCTAGTGGAAGTATTCAGTTAGATGGTGAAAAGTGTTTACCAGCGATATTAACGATTTTATCTATTGATATGGAAAAAAAGCAAACCATTATTCATCTAGAAATTATGGAAGGCAAGTATCATCAGGTGAAAAGAATGGTTGAAGCTGTTGGGAAAAAAGTCATAGAACTTGAAAGACTTGAAATGGCTAATCTGACACTAGATACAGAGTTATCTCGAGGAAAATATCGCCCATTAACTGAAGATGAGTTGAAATTGTTAAAAAATAACGAATAAACCCGTTTAAATCCTAAATTATATTATCTAAAACATCGAAAAAATGATATGATAAAGTAAGATAAAATCAACAGGAGGTATTTTTGTATGACAATCGATTGGAGAAAAGAAGTCGAAGCTCGTCGCGAAGACTTGATGAAAGATTTATTTACATTATTAAGTATTCCTAGTGTTAGAGAAGATGATTTAGCGACAGAAGATGCACCAGTTGGTCCTGGACCAAAAGCGGCATTGTTAAAATTTTTAGAACTAGGAGAACGTGATGGTTTCTTAACTAAAAATGTAGATAATATTGCTGGTCATATTGAATTTGGTGATGGCGATGAAACGTTAGGTGTGTTTGGTCACGTTGATGTGGTACCAGTTGGACCAGGTTGGGATACAGATCCTTTTGAACCAGTAGAAAAAGATGGACGTATTTATGCGCGTGGTGCTAGTGATGATAAAGGGCCTACAATGGCTGCTTATTACGCATTAAAAATTATCAAAGAGTTAGGATTACCAGTTTCCAAAAAAACACGTGTCATTATTGGGACAGATGAAGAAAGTGAATGGAAATGTATGGACCACTATCTAAAAGTGGAAGATACACCAGACTTTGGTTTTTCACCAGATGCTGAGTTTCCAATTATCAATGGTGAAAAAGGAAATACAACCATTTTAATTGAATACCCTGGTAAAAATGAAGGAAACTTAACATTAGTTAAATTTGATTCAGGTATGCGTGATAACATGGTACCAGAAACAGCAACAGCTGTCGTTGAAATTTCAGGTGATATTAATGCATTTGAAAAAGAATTTGAAGAATATTTAGCAACTGCACCTGTAACAGGTGATATTGAAGTGGTAGGATCCACTGCTACATTAACGGTTCATGGTAAAGCAGCTCATGGCGCTATGCCAAGTAAAGGAATTAATGCCGGAACTTATTTAGCAAACTTCTTAAGCTTCTATGATTTTTCAGGTTCAGCAAAAGATTACCTAACAACGATTGCTGATTATATTCATACTGATACTGAAGGTAAACACTTTGGTGTGAATCATGTGGATGATATTATGGGAGATTTAACAATGAATGCTGGTGTGTTCAAATTTGATTCTTCAAGAGATGATAATATTATTACGTTGAACTTCCGTTATCCTAAAGGGTTAACTGAAGAGATGATTTTTGATCGCATTTCTGAAAAAACAGCCAATACATCAGCTAAAGTGATTCAAAAACCTGGTGGAAAAGGTCCTCACTATGTATCACCAGAAGATCCATTGGTGAAAACATTATTAGAAGTTTACGAAGATCACACAGGTCTTAAAGGTCATGAACAAGTTATCGGTGGTGGAACATTTGGTCGTTTATTAGAACGTGGCGTTGCTTATGGCGCAATGTTCCCAGATAGTATCGATACAATGCACCAAAAAAATGAATTTATTTCAGTTGATGATTTAATTAATGCAACAGTGATTTACGCTGATGCGATTTATCGTTTAATTAAATAAGAAACAAAATCCCATCAGTTCAATTATGAACTGATGGGATTTTGTTTTAATGAAAGAAAGAAGCATGTTTTTTTTCGAGTTCAATAGCTTTTGCTGTATAGTTTGTAAAATAAGAATCAGCTCCAAGATTAATAGCTTTGTTAATGTCTGCCATACTATTTAGCGTCCAAAAGTTAGCTTGTTTATTAGCTTCGTGAATTATCTTAACGATGTCTTTTGTCATAAATTTGGTGTTTAAAGATATAATATCTACATAGTCAGCCTTACATGCATTCTGTGCTTCAATATCATCTTTTGCTAAAAGTAAAGTGGTTATTTTAGGAAAGGTTTGTTTAATTTTATTTAGACTAGTTAGTGTTCTAGCTTGAATAATCACAAAATCTTCCATGTTATTTTGTCTGATGATGTTGTTAAATAAATCGATTTGTTTATCGTTTTCTTTTAGTTCAATAACATAATGAGTTGTTTTTTTGTAACGGTCAAATACATCTTGTAAGCGTAGAATGTGATTATTATCGCTTGTTCTAAGTTGATTAATTTCTTCATCAGTCATATCAGAATACAGGCGATCGACACCTGTGAGACGTTTAGCGTTATCATCGTGAGAAACATAGAGAGTTCCATCCTTTGATGTGACTAAATCTTGTTCGATGTTATGTGAACCATATAGTAAAGCTAAATCATAGGCGGGAAAGCTATGCTCGGGTTCCTCACCACTTGCTCCGCGGTGTGAGTATATTTTATTGATAATTTTTTGGTTTGAATGTTTTTGTATCAAAATTACTCCTAATACACAAAGACTTGCTAAAAGCACAGTTATAATATATTTTTTCTTTTTCATGAGACACTCCCTTGTATTGGTTATAACATAAAAAAAAGAAAAAAACTATAGATTCTTAATAAAGAGAATCTATAGTTTTTTGATTACTTACTATTTAATCAGCTCTTAATGCAATCGCAGCATCTTTTTTCGCAGCAATACGAGCTGGGATGTGACCACCAATCATTGTTAAAACTGTTGAAATGATGACTAAAATAATCGCATGTTTTGGATTAAGTTGAGCCACATTTTTTAAATCAGTTAGTTTATATAATAGGTTATTAATAGGGAACGTTGATGCATAAGCAATAAGGACTCCTAGTGAACCAGATGCAATACCTAAAATACATGTTTCTGCATCAAACACACGTGTGATATCTTTCTTTCTAGCACCTAATGCTTTTAGAACACCAATTTCTTTTGTTCTTTCAAGAACAGATGTGTAGGTAATAATACCAATCATAATCATACTAGTAACAAGAGAAATACCAGCAAACGCAATCAAGACATAGGTGATAGCGTCCATTAGGCCACCAGTCAGTTGAGTCATCGTGCCAGCTAGGTCAGTATATAAAACACGATCTGCTTTGTCTTTGCCTTTATTGTATTTATCTAAGTAAGTTAAAATATCTTGTTTATCACTAAAGTTATTAGGATAAATTAGGATACTGGAAGGAGTAGTGGTACCACCAAGATAAGCCAGTAAGTTTTCTTTAGCTTGATCATCAAGTGTTTCATTAGTCATGATATTTTTGTTACTGTCACGTTGAGCTTTGACAATATCAGATTGCTCATTTTCTTCCACAATTTTTGCAGTTAAGTCATTACTATAGGCAAAACCGGGTGATAATAAATTCATGCTAGATGATGGTTTGATACGTAAAATCCCACTTACTCTGATAGTTGTGTTGTTGTTACTGTCATACATTTTTTCATAGTCAGTGTTAGGAATATAATTTCCTGTTGGGATTTTTTGGTAAAAATCATTATTTGAAATTAATTTAAATTCTTTTCCAACAATATTGTCAAAAGGAATTGGGTCATCTTCTTTTACATCTAAACCAATATTTTTTAAGGCATTAATATTGGTTGAATTTTGTTTATCAACAATTAAAACGACATCTGTTGCAGATCTTGGGTAGTCTCCGGCAATCACATTGTAGTTTTCTTGTAAGAAATCTTTAGAGTCTTTGTTTAACTTTGTTGGAAATGATGAGATACCAATGCCAGTCATAGAAGACATGGTGGCTTCTATTGAGTTATTACTATTCGGTGCAGTATTAGAGAAGCTAATTGGTTTAATATCACCATCAACATCTCCTAACATATTCATCGCCACTGTCCTAGAGTAGCCAATACTGTTAGTTAAGTTTGGATTAATATCTTTGATATAATCAACATATTCTTGATTAATTTTATTGATATGTTGTGATTTATCTTGTTCACTAAGTTTTGGTGTCACTTCTTTTTTCTTTGAATATTTTGCTTGGTCACTTCCTAAAGCATTTCGTTGATTCATTGATTGGTCAGTTGTCACTTGTGAAATCGTGATTGGAAATTTAGATAATGTCTCGGTTTGTGTTTTATCAATTTGGATTTGAAAGCCATTTGATAATGATAAGACAATTCCTATACTAATAATCCCAATACTAGAAGCAAATGCTGTCAGAAGGGTTCGTCCCTTTTTAGTTCGTAAATTATTAAATGATAGTTTTAATGCAGTGAAAAAGCTCATTTTTGTTCGTTTTAATTTAAACTCATTTTCATGGCTCTCTTCTGTGTGAGGCTTTGAATCATTTTTTATTTTCCCATCAGAAAATTCGATAATGCGATCAGCGTAGTCATAAGCAAGTTCTGGATTATGTGTGACCATGATGACTAATTTTTCTTTAGAAAGTTCTTTGATAAGCTTCATGATTTGTAAACTAGTCTCTGTATCTAATGCTCCTGTTGGCTCATCACATAGTAAAATATCTGGATCGTTTGCAAGAGCTCGAGCAATCGCAACACGTTGCATTTGTCCACCTGATAATTGATTGGGTTTTTTATGCATATGATCAGCAAGCCCTACTCTTTCTAAGGCAGCTGTAGCATGTTTTCTTTTTTCCTCTTTTGATACACCACTAAGAGTCATCCCCAACTCGACGTTTTCGATAATTCCTAAATGACTGATTAAATTATAACTTTGGAAGACAAACCCTATTGAATTATTTCGGTAAGCATCCCAATCGCTATCTTTAAAATCTTTTGTAGATTTCCCATCAATAATCATATCTCCAGAATCATAATTATCTAAACCACCAATTACATTAAGTAAGGTTGTCTTACCAGAACCACTTGCTCCTAAGATAGCGACAAATTCTTGTCGTCTAAATGATACTGATACGTCATCAAGGGCTTTAGTAGTTGTTCCACCTACATTATAGTATTTTTTTATATTTTTTAACTCAAGCATGTGGATCTCCTCTTTTCTTTTAACATGTTATTAACATATTTTTGTTAATAAACTAACTTTTATTATAACAAAAAAAATTTGATAAGCTAGATAAATCCTCTTTTCTTATCAAAATCCGATCAACTTAGTAACTTGTCCACATTTTCTGTGGACAAGTGTGGACAACTTTTTAATAGACAGATTTATTATATATATAAGTTGATAATATAGACTTTAATATTTAGGTAAATTAAGTGAAAATAGTTGTTCGTGTGTAAATATAACATAAAACCTGTGGATAAACTTGTGGACAGTGTGTATAAGTTTATAAAACGCTGAAAAAATAGTCTTTTTAATGTGAAAAACTATACTGTGGATAATTAAAACTATCCACAGTATGTTTTTTGTTCGCCAATGAAAATTACTTTACAGAAATAAATGAACTTATCCAAATAAACAAAATGAACTTGGATAAGCTTTAAAAGTGGAGTCATCTTTAGAGGAGTTTATAGTAGACCAGCTATTCTGGTTCCACAAAAAATAAATTCACGATCATATTCTTGGCTGGCTATCGCTTTTCCAATCTCTTGGATAGTAAATGTTTTTTCACATCATTTTTATTCCTTTTCTTTCTTAATATATAAAAGTAAATATGTCTATTTTTATCTTATAAAAAACATAATATATGTAAAATGATGCTATTCAATGATTAATTAGTAGTTAAAAGGTAATAAAAAAGATGAATCTCGTTTATAAGATTCATCTATATATTCTTTTATTTTTTGTCTTCATGTTTTTTGAATTTGTCTTTCACGTCATCAACAACTTCTTCTGTTTTTTCTTTAATCTCAGAGGATACTTCTTTTACTTTGCCTTCAGCTTGTTTTAAAAGACCTTTATGTTTTAACTTGTCATTATTTGTAATGTCACCTGTAGTTTCTTCTACTTTACCTACCGCTTTGTCAACTTTACCTGTATCAGTCATATTAAATTCCTCCTATTTCTATTGATGTATCTTAACTATATATCAAAATACCCAAAAAATTCAAATGAAAGCCTTTCATTTGAATTTTTTATTATAATAAAAGGTGTTAAAAAAAACAGAGATTTCATAGTGTATGGTTGTCATAATTAAATAGTATTAAAAAAAGAATTACTAAAATAGAGCTGTTGTTTATGATAAGGATTGGTTTTGTTAGCAGTACATGTATAGGGAAAAAGGTAGACGAATTTGTGTAAGAACAGGGTTAGTCAACAATAATAAAAATAATGATATGATAGTTGGTGTTGGTTTATCAGATATAGAGACGACAGAAAACAATTTACGTCTAATGGTAAAAGAGTGTCCAGTGTTTTTGTTAGCCTTAATTGAAGAGACACTTAAAATGTATTTATTAATTGATAGATTGTCCTCGGTTATGGAAATCTTTCAAAGTCTATCAGGAGAAGCTTTATCTGTGGATTAAGAGGTATTAAAGTCTCTAAGATGAAAATACATTTATTTTAGGTATGTTTGTAGGTATGGGGATTATATAAATAAAAGTTATTAAAAAAGAGTCTGATCTAAAAGTAATTTTTTAAATGAAAATGACTAAACTGACTTCATGGGATTGCTTTTTGGTAAGGTTTTTGGCTCAGCCTCTTTTAATGTATGTATCTATCTTACGTTAATTGAATGACGTCTAATAATAGCAGACGAACCTAAAAGACCTAAGCCGATTAAAGATGCAGTCATTTTTGACGTTGTTTTACTCGTTTGTGGTAATTCAGAAGCTGTCGATGGAGTAGTCGTAGCTGTTAGAACCACAATTGTTTGGATTGTTTCAGAAACTATAGGTTTGTTGATAGTAGATGATACCAATTCATTTTCTGGTGTGCTTGGTTTTACAACTAAGTCAATATCAGGAGCAGTTGGGTCTTCCGTTAACCCATTGTCTGGAGTCATTGGAGAATCGTATTCAAATACTAAAAAATTATCCTAAGTTTCGTCGTTAGACACGTCTCCCCCATTAGCTTCTTCTGCACTAACAGTGGTTGTTAAGCTAATCATACCAATGCTCAATGTACTTAATAAAGTGTTTTTTTGTAATCTTATCTTTTTATTTACTATATCTCCCTCTTTTCCAAATAATAATACTATTTCATTAAATTTATATTATAAAAAGAATATAAACTGAAGTAAAACATATTTAATGTTTTGTATTTAGTTATTTCAAAGCATTATATAAATATACACTTAATTGAATTTTATGCAATTTTCATAAAAATATTATCTACGTAGGCACAAGAAAACACCCATTAATAAATTAATGGGTGTACCACGGGGTATAAGGTATTAAATGTTTGGAAGTATCCGCGGTTGGTAAAATAAAGGTAAGTTCATAATACGATGTATTAATAAATAAGTCAATAGATAAATGAAAAAATGTTTTTTACATCGAAAAAAACCTCTAGTTTTCACTAGAGGAGGAGATGGTTAACAACTTTCGGGATTAAGTTGTTAAATCGATTTGGAGTAAAAAAATGAAAAAATGTAACAAGCTTTGGGATTATCCTCTGTTGTGGGAAGAGAGGATGTGTTAAATAATTATTTAACTGTCTATATCATAATATCCAAACCTTAATTTAACCTTAAAAAAGTAAGATGAAAAAAAGATTATTGTGACATTATTTTTTCTTTTTCTTTTCTTCGATAACTAGAGGAGTGTCAGGTAAAATAATGTTAAATCCGTCATGATCTAGTGAGTGTATTCTTTCTTTAATGAAATCTTTATCTATGACAAATTCTTTTTCTAATGTGATAGTGTCATTCAGAATAACTGATTCAGCGGGCATCGATTTATTTGACATAAGTATCCTTCTTTTCTTTTGATTACGTCTATTATATCATTAAAACTAGATTAAATATATTTAGAGACATGTTAAGAACAAGTTATATGATTTAGCTAGATTAAATGAACGTGGTATGATAGAAATACAAAAATGAAAGAAAAAGGGGAGAACAATCATGCAAAAGAATCAAAAAATTGAGTGGTTACAAGACATTGTTAAGATGGAAACAATCAATGGTAACGAAGAAATTGTGGCAAAATATATTCAAAATAAATTAAAGCAAGTTAATATTTCAACTGAGTTGATTCAATATGCTGATAATCGTAGCAGCTTAGTGGCAACGATTAAAAAAGGAAATAGTGATAAAGTTCTAGGGTTAACTGGTCATATGGATGTCGTGGACCCTGGGGATGCGAGTGATTGGAAGTATCCGCCTTTTTCTGCAACTATAGAAGGTAATAAACTTTACGGTCGTGGTTCAACGGATATGAAAAGTGGTCTGATGGCGATGGTTATTGCAATGATTGAACTTCAAGAAGAACAAAAAGAATTTAATGGAACGATTAAATTATTAGCAACCGTTGGAGAAGAAGTAGGTGAGTTAGGGGCTGAACAATTAACTAATCTAGGATATGTTGATGACTTAGATGGTTTGATTGTAGGTGAGCCAAGCAATTATAATCTAGTCTATACTCATATGGGGTCAATCAATTACACAGTGACATCAGAAGGAAAAGAAGCACACAGTTCTATGCCGCAAGAAGGATATAATGCATTAAACCATTTGATTGATTTTTCGTACCACATCAATCAAAAAATGGATGAGATTTCAAGTAACTATGTAAATGAGGAATTAGGTTCAACGATTCATAATATTACGATTATGAATGGTGGGAAACAGGTCAATAGTATTCCAAACTTTGCATCACTACAAGGGAATATACGTAGTATTCCAGAATTTTCTAATGATGATATTATTAAAGTATTACAAGATACGGTAGATGAACTAAATAAAAACCAACCATACAAGTTAAAACTAACTATTGATTACAATAAATTATCTGTTAAAGCAAACAAACAGTCTGAATTAATTAAGGTAATTCAACAACAATTTGATGAACCATTACCACTTATTGGGATTGGTGCGACAACTGATACGGCAGAATTTATTAAATCGTCTAATCCGTTTGAGTTTATTGTCTTCGGACCTGGTGAATCCACATTACCACACCAAGTCAATGAGTATGTTGACATAGATAATTATTTAGATATGATTGATAAATACAAACAAATTATTTTAACTTATTTAAATTAAAAAGGACGTTATTTATGGAAGACATTCGAGTCGTTATAGGAGATAGTAAGTTTGATGTGCGAGCGTGTGGCGTTTTAAGTCAAGACAATCATATTTTATCAAGTGTTGAATCTGATGGTAGTCAGACGTTACCTGGTGGAGCAGTCAAAATAGGAGAAACATCTAAAGAGGCTGTTGTACGAGAATTTTTAGAAGAGACGAACATAAGGGTTAGGGTAGGTAATCTTTTAGCAGTAGTTGAAAACATGTTCAATTATAAGGACAAACCATATCAACAAATTATCTTTGTCTATGAGGTTTTTCCAATCGAAGAGATAAGTGATATAAAAGGAGATATTGAAGTTAAGTGGACACCTAAAGAAAGATTGAATGCATTAAAACCTAGCCCATTAAATGATATCATCCAGCAACTAGGTACGACTATTAGACATGTGATTAATAAAGAAGATTAAAATAGCTACTCAAGTATCCATGAATACTTGAGTAGCTATTTTTTATTTGTGTTCACGGATTAAACGTTTTTCAGCTTTTTCTTCTTTTTTCTCTGCTACTTTTTCACGATTTTTGTCGATATCAGCTTCGAAGATTTCTTTTGCTTTTTCTTGTTCAAATGAACGGCGATTTTGTTTGGCTCCATCTCGTTCTGTTCTCATGGTTTTACCTTCTTTCATCATGTTAAATTTATGGCATTTACTCAATGCTTATAAGGTAATCTTACACGTAGTTATCGAAAAAATAATGAATTAACAGTGCTGTTTTCGTTATTATGAAGCGAAAACAACGTTATTATCTAAATGAATAGTATGATACGTAATGTCTATTAGGGAAGTATCTAATTTTTTCGCTGAGAGAGCAAGTCCTTCACCTGTTTGAGCATAGGCGATTTGTTTAGTGACATCATAACCAGACTAGTAGCGTGTATAATCTGTGATACTCATTTCAGATTTTTTGTGTTCTAAACCTCGTGGCACAATGATCGGTCTAAAAATACTATACAGTCTATTGATTCCTTCATTTGTATCAAAATCATCTAACATATTTTTTAGATAAAAACGTCTTATAAAGCGAGGAGGAGAAGTATAATCTCCAGGTAAACCAAATAATCCATAAACTGTATCATGTTCAATTGGTTCCAAATCAACTTTGTTTTTCATCACACGATGAGCTGGGGGATTAATGTCACTTAAATTAATGTAATGCCTAATATTTGTAGTGTGATAGTTATATTCTGGGCCGTTCGTCATAACATCAACATAGTCGTATAGTTTAAAGCCGCCATCTAATACAGGCTCTAAAACGATACCTTCTCCAGTTGTATCAACGAATGTGTAGTGTAGAGGGAAATAAAGATGTTGACCTTTATAAACAAAAGGCTCATCAGCTAAAACAAATTCTTTATAATGTTCTTTAATTTCAGCTACAGTTTTAAAATTTGATAAAATATATAAGACAAATTCTTCTGTTAGTAGTGGTTGTTTTTCATCATCACTAATGTCTTGAGTGGCTTTTGTCGTTGCTTCAACTAATGCTTACATATCACCAACTAGTCCATGTTCATTCATACCATCCTACATAACCATTGTATACTTTGTCATAACACCTAATACTGTGTATTTACTGGTCCAATGAGAAACTTGGTTAGTTATATTGATGTTTTTTGGAACAGTTTCTAGTGTAATATCTAAATCTAATCCAGGGTCTTCACCAAACATTGAAATATCTAAATCCATTGTGCGACCGAAAAAAATATCGCCATTTTTAGCAGTTAACGTGATATTTGTACACATTTAAAAAAACTGCTTTTTATGATTAGGTATATATTAAAACTTTTATTGAAATAAAACAAATGGTAGTTATTTTTTAGTTGTTCATTTAAAGAAATAATAATATTTTTTTGTGTTTAAAATTACGATTTAATTAGATTAAAAAGTGTTTTTAGATTATATTGTTAATTAATCTGTTTATGAGGCGAATAGTATGACAAAGAAAAGTATTTTAGTTGTCATTTTAGTATTAATCGTGATTTCTGGCTACAAAGGGTATGAGTATTACACAACGATTTATAAAGGTGATGTGGCGTATGCAAAAGTTCCAGATGGTGTTCCTATGGTGGAAGATACAGGTCAGGTTATATCAGGAAGTAAATCTTATAAATATGATTTTGATTTTGTGAAAAAAGATGGAACAATACAAAAAATGGATTATGAATTGAGTAGTAAAAATGTGACACCATTACAACCTGGTTCATACGTAAAAGTATTTATTAGTCAAACAAGGATAATTAGTGGACCAAATGATGTGTCAAAAAGTGATATTCCAAAGAATATATTAGAAAAGCTAGATAAATAAAATAAGCTAGATTGAGTTGGCTCAATCTAGCTTATTTTTTATCCTTCTAAAATACGTTGTAAAAATTCTTTTGTACGAGCTTGTTCTGGATGTTGGAAGATTTTTTCAGGAGCACCTTCTTCAGCTACAACTCCTTGATCCATAAAAATGACACGATCAGATACTTCTTCGGCAAAAGCCATCTCATGAGTTACGATAATCATGGTTAATCCAGTCCCAGTTAACTCACGCATGATTTTTAATACTTCCCCGACCATTTCAGGATCAAGTGCTGAGGTTGGCTCATCGAACAGCATCACTTCAGGATCCATAGAGATAGCGCGAGCGATTGCGACACGTTGTTTTTGCCCACCAGATAATTGGCTAGGTTTAGCATGAGCAAAATCTTTCATCCCAACTTTATCTAAATTTTCAATCGCGATACGTTCTGCTTCTTCGCGTGAGCGTTTTAATACTTTTACTTGTCCAACGATGCAGTTATTTAAGACATCGTGATTTTCAAATAGATTAAATTGTTGGAACACCATTCCAACATGGGCACGGTATTTTGGTAAGTTATACCCAGGAGAAAGGATGTTATCACCTTTAAAAAGTAATTCCCCATCAGTTGGTTCTTCTAATAAATTAATGCAACGAAGTAAAGTTGATTTACCAGAACCTGATGGTCCTATAATGGTAACAACTTCACCATCTTTTACGGATAGATTAATGTCTTTTAACACTTCATGATTGCCGTATTGTTTTTGTAAGTGTTTGATTTCAATTAAGTCAGTCATTATTTGTCATCCTTTCTTTCTAAAATAGCTGTTTGCATTTGATTAGCATAAGGTGCGTATTCACCAGTACCGTCCATACGTTTTTCAACAAATCGCAAGATACGCGTTACAGTGAAGGTCATGACAAAGTAAATCACACAGACAACAAAGAAGGTATCAAAGAATCTAAAGTTACTTCCAGCGACTGTTTTAGCCTGGAAGAACAACTCAGTGACAGCAATCACGTTTAATACAGAGGTATCTTTAATATTGATGACAAACTCATTCCCCATAGCAGGTAGAATATTTCTAAATACTTGTGGAATCACGACGTTGACCATTGTTTGACCGTGTGTCATTCCAATAGCAGATGCTGCTTCAAATTGTCCTTTATCAACTGAGAAGATGCCACCACGAACGATTTCTGTCATGTAAGCCCCAGTATTGATTGATACAATAAATAATGCTGCTGCAAGAGGATTCATATCAATCCCAAATGCTTGAGAAGAACCATAGTAAATCACCATCGCTTGAACGATCATTGGCGTTCCTCTAAAAATTTCGATATAAATTGAAAATAGAGTGTTTAATAATTTAAATAAGACTTTGTTTACCATATTTTTTGGCGTTGGGATGGTTCTAAATAAGCCAATCCCTAATCCAATTAATGTTCCAACAATTGTTCCCACCAGTGAAATTAAAAGCGTTACTCCAGCACCTTTTAAGAACATTTGCCAGTTTTCTTTGACGATTTTGACAATCCAATTTTCATTTGACTGTGAATCAGGTTGTTCACTAATGGCAATATCCATAAAATTGTCTCGTTCAGTTTGATTTATTCCAGCTAAAATGTCATTAATTTTTGCGATATCTTGGCTGCCTTTTTTTACACCGATAGAAACAGATGTATCATCACGATTTGTTTTAAAGCCTTGGCCATCTTTAAAATCAATCATTTTAAAATTAGGATTTACTTTTTGGGCGGTGATTCCCTCAGGTTTTTCTGAAACATAGGCATCAATTTTTCCGGATTGAAGTGCCACACGCATAGCAGAAAAATCATCCATGGCAGTTTGTTTTGAGACACCTTCGATTTGATCAATCACAGAATAGTGAAATGTATTTAATTGGGCAGTAACTTTTGCTCCTTCAAAATCTTTCAGACTTTTGGCATTGGCATATTTTCCATCTTTTGCAACGACTAAGACTAAGTTTGAGTGATAATAGTCATTGGTAAAGTCGATGGTTTTTTTTCGTTCTTCAGTGGGAGACATACCAGCGATAATAGCATCTACTTTTCCAGAAGTTAAAGCAGGAGCTAAACCATCCCAAGCTGTTTTGTAAATGACCAGTTCTTTTCCTAAGCCTTCAGCAACACGTTTTGCGATCATGACATCATAGCCGTTTGCGTACTCGTTTCCTCCTTGGATTTTAACAGCGCCATTGTTGTCATTTTGTTGTGTCCAGTTGAATGGAGGATAGCCTGCTTCCATTCCCACGACAAATTTATCATCACTTGCCTCCACTTTTGGTGTTAGCATGATTAGACTAATAAACATAAATAATAGTGCAATAAGGACATGATTGGTCGAACGATTGTTTGTTTGCATGATAATTCTCCTTTTGTTTTAGATAAATAAAAAAGCAACCTCGTAAATAGAGGTTGCTTGTGATGAAGTCAGATTAACAGTAAGTTATCTAATCATAGCGCATCTTAGTTTTAACTAAGACAGTTCTATAGTTATTCACTATAGACCCAACATGATAAGCGAGGAACTTTATCACATTTCGGCAATCTTCCCTGTGCATTAGTGTCAACGTAATCCTCTACTCGACTAATGTTATTGATAGACTGCAACCTCTAGATTTATAATATTCGGTTATTTTTTCTTAATATGTCTAACACTATATCATACCTTTTTCAAAAAGTCATGACTTTTCACGAAAATTTTATTTGACCAAGTCACGTTAATTCGTTATTTTTAGACAAGTAAGTATGATAGAAAAATTGAGGGAGACGAAAATATGTGGTTTATGTCAGCGCTGGTAGTTGTCTTTGCATGGGGGACAGCAGATTTATTTTATAAACTGGGAAACAATGAAAAAGATAAGTATAGTGCACAAAAAACAGTGGTCATTGTAGGATTAGTGATGGGACTTCATGCCTTTTTCTACTATTATTTGTATTTGGGTGTGAGTTTTGAATGGAAAAATTTATTGATTTATTTACCTGTGTCGTCCATGTATATTTTATCAATGGCGATCGGGTATGTGGGGCTTCGTTATATAGAGCTGAGTGTGTCTTCACCGATAAGTAATTCTTCAGGAGCAGTGTCAGCTTTATTAATGTTTCTGATACTAGGAGCGAAAATGGTGTGGATTCAATTTATTGCTGTGGCAGTTATTTCAGTCGCTATTTTTATGTTGTCTGTTTATGAAAAGCAAGAAGTTGATCACGAGTTAAAAGTATCAGGCAATGTGGTCGATAAAAAATATCAGAAAAGTGCACTTGCGATTATTTTTCCAATACTTTACTGCGTGATTGATGGATTGGGGACATTTTTGGATGGGTATTATTTAGATTATGCGGAAATTTTACCTGAAAACCAAGCCAACATGAGTTATGAATTTACTTTTTTAATCGTCGGGTTACTGCTGTGGGGATATTTACGAGTAGCTAAAGGAGAAAAAATTGATGTGTTTCATGAAAAATATAAAGGTCTTGCGGCACTTTTTGAAACTTTGGGACAATTTTTCTATATTGGTGCGATTGCGAGTAATTCCATTGTCGTAGCACCGATGATTGCTTCATATAGTATTGTATCAGTCTTGTGGTCACGAATTTTTTTAAAAGAGAAATTAACTAAAAAACAATACGTCATGATTTTTGCGATTATTATTTCTGTGGTTGTATTAGGCTTTTTTGACGAATAATGTCATAATAAAGTAAGGGAGTGATTGATGTGGAAGAACAAGCAATGGAGATATTACAGCAGGCGGAAAATATCGTGTTTATGACAGGTGCCGGTGTCTCAACAGCATCGGGTATTCCTGATTATCGCTCTATGACAGGGGTATATCATGGAGTTGAAAATCCAGAATATTTGCTGAGTCATACTTGTTTAAAACGTGAGCCTGATGTTTTTTATCGATTTGTCCAACAATTATACCATCCAGAAGCAAAACCGAATGTGATTCATGAAAAAATGGCAGAATTAAGCCAAACGAAACAAGTTGGGATTGTGACGCAAAATATTGACGACTTGCATATTAAAGCAGGAAGTCCAAATGTGGTGCCGTTTCATGGGAGTTTGTATGATTGTTATTGTCAAAAATGTGGTCAGTCAGTTTCTGTTCCAGACTATATGAAGAGTATGTATCATCAAGAATGTGGCGGGATCACGCGTCCGAATGTGGTACTTTACGAAGAAGGCTTATCTGAGTCTAATATAGAAACAGCTATTTCTTGGTTGTCTCAAGCAGACGTTGTGTGTATTGTTGGCACAAGCTTTCAAGTGTATCCTTTTAGCGGACTGATTAATTACCGAAAACCTGATAGTCAGGTGATTGTGGTAAACAAAGAACCCATTTCATTAATGATGCCTCATCTTTTAGTGCAACAAAAAGGTGAAGATTTTTTCTCTGACATATAATCTGACTCTTATACGAAATGAGGAGATAAGATGTTAAGTCAAGATAGACAACGAATTGATGAAATTGATGAACAAATCGTATCATTATTGGAAGAAAGATATGATTGTGTGTCGCACATTGCGAAGATAAAAAAAGACAATCATATCCCAGTTTTTGATACAACAAGAGAAGAAGCCGTATTAGAAAAAATTCGACAAATGGTATCAAATGAGGATTATGCTGATTCAATCATCGAAACATTTAATCAAATCATGATGGTGTCAAAAGACTATCAAAAAAGTAAACAATAAAGGTAATCCTTCAGAACTGTTCTGGGGGATTTTTTTATTGGTATGATATAATGAGCGAAACACCTGAAAGGGGGTTTTACTCTGAATAATCGGTTGAAGTTAGACTCTTAATTAAATAAATAAATTAGGAGGAAAGATAATGATAGAATATAGAAACGGAAGTAATATAAAACGTGAACAACTAGAGTTGTTGTATGATAGTGTTGGATGGATAGCTTATACAAAAAATTTAAAAGGTTTAGAGCAAGCACTAGTTAATTCACTTTATGTGGCAAGTGCTTGGCATGAAGAACAATTAGTTGGTTTAATCAGAGTTATTGGTGATGATCAAACAATTTTATATGTACAAGATATTTTGATTCATCCAGACTATCAACGACAAAAAATTGGGACAACACTAATGTCTGATGTATTAGAAACGTATAAACATGTGCGCCAAAAAGTATTATTAACTGTTGATGAACCAGACGTTAGAGGATTTTACGAAAGTTTTGGATTCGAATCCTGTGATAAGGGAAGCACAGTTGCTTTTTATAAAGAGTTTTAGGAACATTGATAAGTTAAAGAGATGCCTTTCTTTGGCTTATTTTTTATTTCGCCAAATGATAATAACTAGTAAAATAACCACAAATATTAACTGACCGAAACCAAGCCAGATATTTTCTTGAAATTTAGCATATAAATCATATGCAAGATAGATAAACCAAATGATGATAATCGTTGTAATAATATACGAAATAAATTTATTCATTATTGCGACATCCAATTATTTTTAAAGTATGATTATTGTATCATTGTGTTGTTTGATATGGAATATTATACTAGAATAAATATAGTTGGTATTATGACCAAAAATTGAGATATAAAAGTTAAATTATTTGGTAGCTGAGTGAATCTGTCTATAATTGTTTATTAAAGAAGCATAGAAATATACGATAGACTTCATAGATTTAAGGTTTATTTAAGTAAAGTATTTTACAATATACGTGAATTGAATGTATCGTTTGCCAAAAGGAGGTCGGGACGTGAAAAAAAAGATTGCGAAAAAAATAGCGTTGACAGGTTTAGCGACAGTCGTATTACTGTTAGGATTGAATCATTACTTTCGACAAAATATCATAAAAGATGAAGTGTTTGCTGCTGATGAAAAGGATGACACATCTTTGCAAGTAAGTATGGATGACTATTTTTCTGATGAAAATTATAATGGTATTGCGATGGTGCTTGAAAATGGCGATGTTCTATCTGCTTCAGCCTATGGATATAGTAATTACGAAGCTAGAGAAAAAAACACATTGGATACACTATTCCCTGTAGCCTCTCTGCAAAAAATGATGACAGCAACATTAGTAGCAAAAGAAATATCGCAAGGAAAGATAAGCTATGAAACGCCTCTATCAGATTTTTATCCTGATATTGCATATAGTGATGAGATAACCATTCGTGATTTACTAGACCAAACATCAGGTATTCGAATGGATGAAATAGCACCAGGTGACATTTTAAAAACTCAAAAAGAACAAATGGATTATGTTTTAGAGAGTCTTGAGAGTACAGGTGAAATGAGTTTTAGCTATACTAATGCTAATTATTCTTTATTAGCAGGTATTTTATCGACTGTTACAGGAGAAGACTATGAAACATTGTTTACCAAAGAAATCATTGAGCCACTACATTTATCTAATACATTTTTCTGGGATACCGTGTCAGATAAAAAAGTAGCAAAAGCATACAATAGTTCCATTTTACTAGGTGAATATGCTACAGGAACGGATAATTTTGTTGCAGCTAAACCTTTGTATTCTAGTCTAATCGGTGCCGGAAATGTATTGATGTCGGCAAAAGATTTGGCAACTTATTTAGAAGGCTTAGCTAATGGAACATTGATTACTAAAGATGAATTTTCTGATTTAATACAGGGAAATCCCGAATATAGTGGGGCTTTCTGGGGCAATGATGAACTACTACAAACCAATGGGAGTCTTGGTAACTATCAATCTTCTGTTTTACTAGATAAGTCAGGCGGGAAAATGGTAATCTTGATTAGCAATGGAAGTGAGATTGACAGTTTGTCAGATTTAGCATCAGATATTTATCAACGAACATTTAATTAATAGAAAAAAATCACCAATCTTCATGATGGAAGGTTGGTGATTTTTTGCACTATTATTAGTACAAACCCTTGTTATATAAGGCGCAATTTTAAATTGCTAGTGTATTTTTACTGATGCAAGAGATAGTTGCTAGCGATATTTCGTAGTATCATATACTTTATAGATAAATGGAGGAGAAAATATGTTAGCAACTATACTAAAGGAAAAACGACATGAACTAGGTTTAACTCAGCAAGATGTCGCAGAACAATTAAATGTTACAAGACAAACTGTATCGAGTTGGGAAGTCGGAAAAAGCATTCCCGATATTTCAAGTCTAATTAGTCTAAGTGAATTGTATGATATTTCTTTAGATTACATGTTGAAAGGGGATAAACAAGTGAGTGAAAAGCTAAAAAAAGATGTCATTGAATTAAATTTTTTACGATTTTTTTCAAAAGCAACGCTAATTATTTTGGGCGTTATATTAATCATCTTGGTTCCCTTTTCGGGTATTGTTTTATTAGGAATATATTTTTATTTAACAGTTATTAAAAAGAAAGAGGTTAAAATTATCACTCATACGAAGGAGGAAAAAGTGGTGGAAGAAAGAACAAGTAGTGTGATTCAAGCGATAACAGATTCTACCTCAATTATTGGAGCAGTTTCTCTGTTTTATGTGGTTATCTCAATTATTATAGGAAATGCAAGTTTAATTGTTGATGAACAAAATCGATACATCCTTATTGTACTGTTTATTGGAATGGCTGTTGGTAGATATATTAGGTACCAAAGAGGGATGAAAGAATGAATAGTAAAGTAAAATTTGGTGGAACAGTAGAGGAACAGAATGAGTTGGCAACTCTTTACTATGATGCAACTAAAATTCCTAATATTGATAACTTGGAAGATATAAAGGGTATTCTGCAAGAAAATATGTTTAGTAGAGTAATAAGGAAGTGTAAATGGGTTTTTGAATTTAATTTGTCAAATTAAGCTAGACAAAAAAATATCATTGTTTATATAGCTCAAAAATACTTCCAATGGTGTTTATAGTTTAATGATTTCCTAGGAATATTATTTCTTTTAGATGCGATAGATTGGATAAAAGATTCCTCAATTTCGTTGAAATCCATTTTTTTAGGTAAGCCATTTTTGCGTAATAACCTATTAGAGTGTTCGTTTAAGTCTTTTTTAGGGTGTTCCTGAATCGACAAAATAAATATCAATATCGTTTCGATTTCTGATTGATTTAAATAGATGACATAGAAGTTGATTAAACCAATTATTTAAATTATTTTCGATATCTATTGCTCATCTGTAGTCAGGTGTGCATAGGTCATTTGTGATTACTCTTCTTGTTTTCTTTGGTTAGAAAGGCAATCTGAGTGTATCGCAAATGATTTTTTTAATTTTCTAGCTTAATTTTACAATCGGCGTTGGTAAAATTAAGTAGTAGAGTAGAAATTAATTTTGAAAGAGTCAGACATGAGTAAACTTAATCAAATAGGTCCTTATTCATTAGAATATTTAGTTCAAAAGAAACACCTTTATTGCACATTAAGAGGATAAGAAAAATTATTAAATAGATCGAATCAAATAGTGGTTTTAGGTTATACAACTCATCTAGGAATCAACATATTAGTTGTACCTTGATTGTTATTTATAATAACTAAAAAATATATTACTCTGAACAAAACAGTGATGAATGCTGATTAGAATATACCGGCTATTGCTTATTTACTACGCTAAACTAATTTAATACCTTTCTTTCCATACAAAAAAAATACACATGAAAATTTGGCTGATTTTCACATGTCAAAATATAAAAAATATTTAAATTAAAAGACCTAGACTTCTCTAATTTTTGTCTGTTTTTGATTGTTTATCTATATTAGTAATAGAACACAATAAAGATAACTAAATTAATTTAACTTAAGCAAACAACTATATTATTGTCTTTGTTTTATAAGCTATTATTTTAAATAAAACGTTTACAAAAAGAGGTTTTTTTGGTAAAATTTGGTAAATAAATAGATGGTTATCGTTTGTTAAAACGAGCTAAATCTATACATTTATATTAGTGGGCAGACTTTATTTGAGTGTGGTTTTGTCTATTTGTAAAATTATTCATAGGGGGAATAATCGTGAAAAAAAAATCAGGAGTTTTGGTAGGAGTGCTAGCAACAGTCTTTTTATATCTAGGGGCATGTAGCATACAAAAAGAGGGGTCGACTAAAGTAAATGATAAACCAGCAGAAGAACTGACTCTTTATGTAGTTCGACATGGTAAGACTATGCTTAATACGACAGATCGTGTTCAGGGTTGGTCTGATGCAGTATTGACACCTGAAGGAGAGAAAGTTGTTATGGCTGCTGGTAAAGGGTTAGCAGATGTTGAATTTCAAAGTGCTTATAGTAGTGATAGTGGTAGAGCGATTCAAACAGCTGATTTGATATTAGCTGAAAATAATAAAAAAAATGTAGAGTTAAAGACAGATAAACGATTAAGAGAATTTAATTTTGGTAGTTATGAAGGTGATTTAAATCATACAATGTGGCAAGATATTGCAGATGACAATGGAGTGACTTTAGAGGAATTCATGAAAGATATGTCACCTGAATCATTTGCGAATAGTGTAGCTAAATTGGATAAAGAGAAAGTAGAAAAAGGAGCTAATTGGGCAGCAGAAGATTATAAAACAATTACTACACGACTTACTGAAGGTTTAAATGAAATAGTGAAAGAAGAATCAAAGAAAAATGGTAGTGGAAATGTTTTAATTACATCTCATGGGTTAAGTATAGCTGCATTATTAGATACATTATTTGATGGTTTTGAAGTTCCTGAAGGTGGATTGAAAAACTCTAGTGTTAGTATTATTAAGTATAAAGATGGTAAATATAAATTAGAGTCCGTTAATGATTTGAGCTATGTTGAAAAGGGGCAAAAAGAAAATTAATTAAAAAAGAACGTCTTGTTGATGAAAATAACAAGATGTTCTTTTTTAGTTATCTTTTGTATGGTAAAAGAATGGCTCTTTGTCAAATAGGACTGATGAGTTAAATTGGTAAGATGATGATTGTGAGAGAAGTGGAAGGGTTCTTGCGTGTTCTTTGGGGTGTTGGCCCATTGATTGTTCATAATTCGAATGATAAGTTGAGCAGAATTGTGGTTGAAGGATTACGAGTAGGAACAGATCCAGATGGTAGCCATTATTGGGGCACGTCTAAGAACTATGATCAATTGATAGTGGAAATGGCAACACCCAGTACGACATTATTATTAAATCCAAAATTATGGGATAGATTATCATCAGCAGAACAAGATAATGTTTTTAATTGGTTAAATACGGTTAATAGTCGAAAAACGCCTAAGAATAATTGGCTGTTTTTTAGAATTTTAGTCAATGTTTGCTTTAAAAAACTAGGTAGAGAATTTAATCAAGAAATAATAGAAGAAGATTTTAAAGAAATCGAAGCATTTTATATTGGAAATGGTTGGTACTATGATGGTAGGTCAACACAAATGGATTATTACATTTCATTTGCTATTCACTATTATTCATTAATTTATTGTAAGTTTATGGAGGATAGTGATAAAGCCAGGACTGATTCGTTCAAAAAAAGAGTAAAAGAATTCGCTGAGAGTTTTCAGTATTGGTTTGATGCAAACGGTGAAGCCATTCCTTTTGGTAGAAGTTTGACGTATCGTTTTGCTCAAAGTGCTTTTTGGTCAGCTTTAGTATTTGCTGATGTTGAAGCACTTCCTTGGGGAGAAATTAAAGGAATACTTGAAAGAAATATGACCTCATGGTGTGAACATGATATTTTTTTAAGAGATGGTCGATTAACTATTGGGTATCATTATGAAAATTTAGTCATGGCAGAAGGATACAATGGATCAGGGTCACCTTACTGGGCTTTTAAAACATTTTTACTTTTGGCAGTGGACGAAACACATCCATTTTGGTCTAGTCAGTCAATTGAAAAGCAATCGAATAAGTCAGAATACTTAATACCTGAAGCCCAAATGCTTGTTCAAACATCTCCAAATCAAGTACAGTCTTTTGTTGCAGGACAGTTTGAACCAAATCAAGCGCATATAGAGGCAAAATACAGTAAATTGGTTTACTCAACAGTATTTGGTTTTAGTGTACCAAAAAGCCATCTGTTTTATCGTCAGGGTGGATTTGATAATTGTTTAGCTTTATCAGAAGATGATAGCTATTATAGAACAAAATTTAAATCTGACTCTTTTGAAGTGACACAAGAGTATGTTAAAAGTATTTGGAAACCATGGAGTAACGTGGAGGTATCTACTCTTGTTGTCCCTATGAATGGTTGGCATGTTCGTGTACATGACATAGAAACACAACGAGAGCTAATTGTTCGTGATGGAGGGTTTGCGACACCGATTGAAGAAACAAATGTAGTGGAAGAGCATAATAAAATGACGTGTGAATCATCTATTGGGACAAGTGTTTTAGTTCCTTTAGAAGGATTTGAAGATATGGAATATACGACTAACGAGCCAAATACTAGTTTGTTTTTTAAAAATAGTGGGCATCCATCTAGTCGAGCAACATTATCTATTGGAAAACATCGTCTGATTAGTTTAGTTGGAGGTATTGCAAGCGGTGATTCAGAATGGTTACGTCAACCAGTAGTACAGGTTGAGAATAATATATTAATAATCATACAGGGGGATAGTAAAAAAGCCATCCAACTATCAAGTTTTATATAAAATAAAAATGACTTGACTAACTAAGATAGTTAATCGAGTCATTTATTTTTTTAAAAGACAACAACAGGCACGCCTACATCAATCATATTGAATAACTTGGCACAAACATCAGGAGGAGTGTTAATACAACCATGAGAGCCAACTGTTGTGTATGATGTTCCACCGTATGCATTGGCATTTTGCCAAGGTGAATCATGAATTCCAACACCTGTCCAATCAATAGGCATCCAATAATCAACAGGACTAGCATAATCTTCACCACGTAAAATTTCATTACGTTTTTTATTCCAAACATAAAATACGCCAGGTGGTGTCGGAGTACTTGGCTTACCAGAAATAATAGGTGTCTCTAAAGCTACTTTGCCATCCTTGTAGTACCACATATGCTGAGCTTGTAAATCAACTTCTATGTATGTATTTGATATTAATGGTGTTTCTGGTGTTGTGCTTCCTTGATAAGCAGGAACACGATTTGTAAATCCTTTGCCTGATAAGATCAGTTCAGTCAATTGCTCAACTTCATTATCAGTCCAGATAGTCCAACTATACGTGCCAGCAGGGACAGTCACTTCACCACGTTTTGTACTATTAAATTTCGTTGGATTAGTACTTGTATTGTAAGTTTGTCCTAATTGAGTAACATACTCTTTTA
The DNA here is from genome assembly GCF_001870205.1 of Vagococcus teuberi. NCBI lineage: Bacteria > Bacillati > Bacillota > Bacilli > Lactobacillales > Enterococcaceae > Vagococcus > Vagococcus teuberi. The sequence goes on from NZ_CP017267.1 coordinate 82,742, forward strand.
CAAGGTCTTTCTTTAAATCGACATCGCCTTTTTCGTTTGTTGTTAACCAACTAGCGATTGTTTCTTTAGGGATAGCAATTTCTTGTCCATTGATAAGATAAGTTGCGCTAACGTCTGTTAATTTGTTAATGTCTTCTAATTCTTTTTTTAATTTACTATCAGTTGCTAGAACAGTTGGTTTTTGGACATATGTCTCTAACTCAATTGTTCCTTCGCCTTCTTTTACATGCGATTCAAAAGCAGAAATAAATTTATCTATATCAATCGTATTTCCTGCTACTTCATTTGTTATTTGGAATGTACCATCTTTCATTTCAATCATCGCATTCTTGGTTGGCGTACGTTTTTTATTGAATTCAGTTAATGTTGTTCTCAGCTCAGTTGCTTCTTTAGCTAGTGCATCCTTATTGTAATCAGTCATAATGATTGGCACATTTTTTGGTTTATTAATATAATTCATAAACCATAGCCAAGGATTTTGTTTTTTTATAGTATTATCAACAGTTTTATCAACATCAAATGTAATGCCTAATTGTTGTTTAGGAATTGCTTTCCATGTCTTTCCACTATCTAAAACCAGAAATTCATCTTGATGGACGTTGTCCTTTATTTTTTTTATTGCTTCTTTCTTAGACAATTGACTAATATTGATTTGACCAACTGTTGTATTGGGTAAGAATTTATTTTGATAAATGATTGCGAAATACGAGTAAATACTTACAATAATTAATACCAAGACCAGTGGTACCAATAACCACGATTTTCGTTTCATATGAAGCCCCTTCCCATAATAAAAATTGTAACATTATTGTAACATATTCTTCATTAAAAACAATATAAGTGCTTCCATATCTTTTTAGTCAATAAAAAGTAAGAAAAGACTAGAAAAGTATTTATTCCAGTCTTTTTGTCATTCAGTTTATTTGAAAGCTTCATCCAATACTTGTTTTAAACGTTCAGCAGATAAATCAAATTTCTCTTGTTCAGCATCTGTTAGTGGGAGTTCAATGACATGACTGATTCCCTGGCGGTTAATAACAGCAGGAGCTCCAATATAAATATCGTTTAACCCATATTGACCATCTAAATAAACAGATAATGGTAATACAGCATTTTCATCATAGAGAATCGCTTTTGTGATACGAGTAAGAGCAACGGCGATACCATAGAATGTTGCACCCTTTTTATCAATAATCGTATAGGCAGCATCACGTACCTTAAAGAATATATTAACGAGTTCTTCTTCATCAACTTCAGGATGATCTGACACCCATTCATAAATTTGTAGTCCGGCAATATTAGCGTGTGACCAAACAGGGAACTCAGTATCGCCGTGTTCACCAAGAATATACCCATGAACGTTACGTGCATCGACATCAACTAACTCAGCAATTGTTTGTCTAAATCTAGCAGAGTCAAGAGATGTACCACTACCAATAACTTTATGTTTCGGAAATCCTGAAAACTTCCAAGTAGCATAAGTTAAAATATCAACAGGGTTTGTTGCAATTAAGAAAATACCATCAAAGCCAGAAGCAACAATGTCATCTACGATAGATTTAAATATTTTTAAATTTTTATTGACTAAGTCTAAACGTGTTTCACCAGGTTTTTGTGCTGCACCAGCTGTAATCACAACGATATCAGCATCTTTACAATCAGCATAAGTTGCAGCGTATATTTTTTTAGGAGAGGTGAACGCTAATGCGTGAGATAAATCAAGGGCATCACCTTCAGCTTTGTTGACGTCAATATCAATGATACCAATTTCTTGTGCGATGTTTTGTGTTACTAGTGCAAAGATATAGCTTGAACCAACTGCTCCGTTGCCGACAACAATAATTTTTTGATGATCAATATTTGAGTGTTTCATGTAATCGCTCCTTGTTGTTTTATTTACTCCAATACGGATTATACCACTAAAAATCTAAAAAACCCAAGAAAAAGGTCATTTACCTAATAACAGTCTATTAAACAAACGTTAACTAAATCTAATTAATAGTTATTATTCATAGTAAATGTAAAGGTATGGTATAATTATTTGAAATATTTTTTAGTCAAATACCATGCAGGAACACGTGTCTTTAACCCGTGTTTTTTGATGTTATAGGAGAATATATGATGAAATTAATTGTTGGATTAGGTAACCCTGGAGTGAAGTATCGTGCGACAAGGCACAATATTGGTTTTATCGCACTAGATGAAATGGCATATCAAGAAAATGCTACATTCAATAAAAGTCAATTCGAAGCAGACATAGCAGAATTATTTGTAAACGGTGAGAAAGTGTTATTAGTAAAACCTCAAACGTTCATGAATGAATCAGGGCGTAGTGTTGGTCCATTGATGACTTATTATAATGTGTCTCCAGAAGATATATTAGTGATTTATGATGATTTAGATTTGCCTGTTGGTAAAATACGATTGCGACAAAAGGGCAGTGCTGGTGGACATAATGGAATAAAGAGCTTAATCTCTCATATCGGCACACAAGAGTTTAATCGTGTACGTATTGGGATTGATCGACCAAAACGCGGAGAAGAAGTGATTGCACACGTGTTAGGGAATTTTCCTAAAGATACACATGAAGACCTGTTATCCGCTGTTAAATTAGCTGTAGATGCCAGTTTATATTGGGTGAATGGTCATTCTTTTGTCGATACAATGAATCAATATAATAGTAAAAAATAAGGAGGACTATTAAGTAATGTACCTCAATGAAGGATTATTATCCGTTATCAAACATGACGAACAGGTCAATCAATGGTATCACGCCATTGATACAAATAAGGCACAGCTTGTTACCGGTTTAGCAGGTTCAGCCAAATCACTTGTTATGTCGACATTATTACAAAAAAATAAAAAAATAATGATTGTTACCCCAAATCTATATTATGGGACAAAGTTAATGGATGACTTACAACATGTTGTTGATGAGTCTTATTTGCATTTTTTTCCAGTCGATGAAGTAGCCGCAGTAGAGATGTCTTTTTCTTCTCCTGAGGCTTTAGCTGAGCGAATTAACAGTTTAGTGTTTTTAAATAATGATGAACCAGGTATTTTAGTGACTCCTTTAGCAGGGCTAAGACGCTTTTTACCATCACCAAAAAATTGGAAAGAAAACATGTTACAAATCTCAGTTGGAGGCACACTTGATTTAACGACATTACCTGAGCAATTAATTTCTTTAGGTTACGTTCGAGAACAAATGATCGGTAAGCCTGGAGAATTTAGTATCAGAGGAAGTATTGTAGATATTTATCCTTTAACTAGTGAGTATCCCGTTCGTATTGATTTATTTGATGATGAGGTGGATTCGTTACGTTTATTCGATGCCGAAACACAACGTTCATTGTCAGAAGTAGAGAATATATTGATTCCACCAGCTATGGACCAAGTGGTGACGAAAGAGCAGTTAGCCAATGCTTCAAAAGAGCTTGATATGTCTTTAAGCGAAAAATTGGATGGTATAAAAGATCCAGACAAAAAAGCACAGCTAACGGCTTATAAAAACTATACAGTAGGTGAATGGGAAAATGGCCACCCAACAGATGACATTGGCCAGTATATTGACTTGGTCTATGATGAAAAATATCATTTAAGTGATTACCTTTCAGTTGATGATTTGGTATTATTCGATGATTATAGTCGGATGTTGGATACAGAAAAAGAAATATTAAGAGAAGAAGCTGAATGGTTAACGATTAAGTTAGAAGACAATCCTGTTTTTGAAAACCGCACACTCGGTGGTGATTTCAGGCAAATTATGAAAAAAATGCCACAAAATCGTACGTTTTTCTCTTTATTTCAAAAAGGAATGGGAAATTTACGTTTTTCAGCTGTGTATCCTTTTGAGTATCGTTCAATGCAACAGTTTTTCGGTCAACTACCATTACTAAAAGCAGAGATGGATCGTTGGGCGAAACAAAAACAAACAGTAGTTGTGTTAGTTGAAAATGATGAGAGAAGTAAAACGATTGAACGCTTATTCATTGATGCGGGTATTTCTGTTGTAGTAAGTGGTAAGAAAGAGTTGCTAGAAGGACAGGCTCAAATCCAAGTTGGATTACTAGAGTCAGGTTTTGAACTACCGCAAGATAATTTGGTCGTGTTGGTTGAAAAAGAAATTCTTCATACTAGAACGAAACGTCAAGCACGTAAACAAACTATTTCAAACGCAGAACGGCTAAAAAGTTATAACGAATTAAGTCCTGGAGATTATGTGGTTCATGCTAATCACGGGATTGGTAAATATATTGGGATGGAGACATTATTAAGTGGTGGTACGCATCAAGATTATATGACCATTCTTTATCAAAACAACGATAAATTGTTTATTCCAGTGACGCAACTTGATTTGATTCAAAAATATGTGGCATCAGAATCAAAAGCACCACGTATTAATAAATTAGGTGGCAGTGAATGGACGAAGACAAAGAAAAAAGTATCGGCTAAAGTGGAAGATATCGCGGATGATTTGATTCAGTTATATGCTGCTAGAGAAGCAGAAGTTGGATATGCTTTTTCGCCAGATGATGATTATCAACATGAGTTCGACAATGCCTTTCCGTATTCAGAAACGGATGATCAGTTGCGTAGTATTCAAGAAATCAAGCGGGATATGGAGAAAAAACGTCCAATGGATCGCTTGTTAGTAGGGGACGTGGGTTACGGTAAGACGGAAGTGGCCTTACGTGCAGCGTTTAAAGCTGTTAAAGATGGCAAACAAGTCGCCTTTTTAGTACCAACTACAATTTTAGCGCAACAACATTATGAAACCATGATTGACCGATTTAAAAATTTCCCAGTTAGTATTGGTTTGATGAGCCGTTTTAGAACGAAAAAACAACAAGAAGAAACGATTGACCAATTGAAAAAAGGTCAAGTGGATATTATTGTTGGCACGCACCGAATTTTATCAAAAGACTTAGAATTTATGGACTTAGGATTGCTTATCATTGATGAGGAACAACGTTTTGGGGTGAAACATAAAGAGCGACTAAAACAATTACGTGCACAAGTGGATGTATTGACGCTAACAGCTACACCGATTCCAAGGACATTGCATATGTCAATGCTTGGTGTGAGAGATTTGTCGGTTATTGAAACCCCACCGGCCAATCGTTATCCAGTGCAGACATATGTAATGGAAAAAAATCCAGGAGCGATACGTGAAGCTTGCGAACGTGAAATTGCTCGAGGTGGACAAATTTTTTATCTATACAACCGAGTGGATACGATTGAGCAAAAAGTCGATGAATTAAAAATGTTGGTACCAGACGCACGTATTTCATATGCTCATGGTCAAATGACAGAAGTCCAATTAGAAAATGCGTTAATGGAATTTATTAATGGCGAATACGATATTTTAGTCACAACCACTATTATTGAAACAGGGGTGGATATTCCTAATGTGAATACATTGTTTGTGGAAAACGCTGATCACATGGGATTGTCTCAGTTGTATCAGTTAAGAGGTCGCGTCGGTCGAAGTAACCGTGTTGCCTATGCATATTTTATGTACGAACCACAAAAAATATTAAATGAAGTCAGTGAAAAACGACTTCAAGCAATTAAAGATTTTACTGAATTAGGCTCTGGATTTAAGATTGCAATGCGAGATTTATCCATTCGTGGTGCCGGAAACCTATTAGGTGCTCAGCAACATGGCTTTATTGATTCAGTCGGGTTCGATATGTATACGCATATGCTTAATGAAGCAGTTAATCGTAAGCGTGGTATTGATAAGAAGGAAACAAAAACTATGACGGAAATCGACTTAGGAATAGATGCCTACATTCCAAGTGATTATATAGAGGATGAGCGACAAAAAATTGAAATGTATAAACGCATTCGTCAGCTTGAAAATCAAGAGATGTATGATGAGTTGGAAGCTGATTTATTAGACCGTTTTGGCGAATACCCAGATGAAGTGGCTAATTTATTAACGGTTGGATTGATTAAAATGAATGCTGATTTTGCTTTGATTAATAAAATTCAAAAGAAAAAACATTCGATTTATATTGAGCTAAGTAAAGAAGGAACTTCTGCTTACACAATAGGACAATTGTTTAAAGCTTTATCTAAAACTACTTTAAAAGCTGAAATTAGTACGGATGACCATTTGGCAGTGACATTGAAACTACCGAAAGATTTGTCTGTTGCAACTTGGTTGCATGAAATATCAGCATTTGTCGAAGCGTTGCGACAAGAAAGATATGAAAAAAAAGAGACACAGGATGAAGTTGATGGATAAATTAAAAGTTGAAAAAACGGTACTAAAAGGCACATTAATTTTGACTGTCACATCATTTATTGTCAAGATTTTAAGTGCTGTTTACCGAGTTCCGTTTCAAAATTTAGTGGGAGATGAAGGGTTTTACGTTTATCAGCAAGTTTACCCGATATACGGGATTGCGATGACATTATCTTTATCAGGGATGCCAGTTTTTCTATCGAAGATTTTAGCTAGCGAGGAGTCTCCTACAGAGCAAAAAAGATTAACGAATCAGTTTTTTTACTATGTTAGCGTGTTATCCGTTTTCTTATTTTTAGGTCTATTCATCGGGTCGCCTCTTGTGGCTTTGATGATGGGAGATAAGGAATTAGCTCCTTTGATACGTGTTGTGTCATTTGTTTTTCTGCTCGTTCCATTTTTATCGACGTTACGAGGTGTTTTTCAAGGTGAGATGAATATGCTCCCGACTGCGACGTCTCAATTAGTCGAACAAGGTATTCGAGTTGGCGTGATTCTATTTGCTGGCTGGTTGTTTTATGTGAATAGTTTAGATGTTTATGTCGTGGGAAGTGTTGCGACATCAGGTGCTATTATTGGTGGACTTGCAGCCATTGGCGTGCTATTGTATCACGCCAGAGGACAAATGACGTCATTTTACCCACTTCCACGAAAAAAAGACCGCCAAAAAAGCTTGCTTAGACGATTGATATTCGAAGGTGGGGCACTATGTTTTTTTAGTGCATACCTAGTGATTTTTCAGTTGATTGATTCATTTACTGTTAAAAAATATTTAGTCTTTTCTGGGATGCCAGATTTGTCAGCAAAAATTGCTAAAGGTGTATTTGATAGAGGACAACCACTTGTCCAATTAGGTTTAGTAGTTGCCGTATCGATGACAGCTACCTTTATGCCGACGTTAACACATTATTACAAAAATAAAGAAATATCTGATTATGAGTCAATGGTGACGTCTTATTTAAAAGTGTCTCTTGCCATATCGATGGCAGCAGGAGTTGGCTTGGCGTTATTAGTTCCATTTGTAAATGTGACGTTATTTAGTAATAACGATGGTGTGTTGACATTATCATTGTTTGTATTATCAGTTAGTGTGGCGTCTATGATTCAAACTTACCAAACGATTTATCAAAGTCAAAATCGAGTGCATTACCAATTTGTAGCGGCAATTTTTGGTGTTTTACTAAAAAGTATATTAACACCAGCATTGACTTACTATTTTGGCACATTAGGGTCAAGTATTAGTACACTGTTTGGCTTATTAGGGTGTTTAATGGTATTACATCACTACCTCGTCAGAAAAGGATTTAGATTATCAGTTGGGACTATGTTTATTGTCAAACTAATGGCTAGTTTAAGCATGATGGCGCTATTAGTGTACCTATTTCGATATACATGTGTGACACAAGGATTATTAAACACTCACCGTGGTATGACGTTTGTTGTTACGCTTGTTGGTGTGTTACTAGGTGTTAGTGTTTATATGATAAGTATTGTGAAATTTAAATTATTTAGTTATGATGAATGGACCATGTTACCATTCGGTCAAAAGATATATAAGCATTTTTATTAAAAAATTGGAGTGATAATATGAGATTAGATAAATTTTTGAAAATTTCTAGAATAATTAAACGTCGAACAATCGCAAAAGAAATAGCAGATAAAGGACGGATTCAGGTCAATCATAAATTAGCGAAATCGTCTACTTCTGTAAAGGTTGGCGACGTGATTACAATTATGTTTGGTAACAAAACATTAGAGGTTAAAGTGTTAGACTTAAAAGACACAACCAAAAAAGATGAAGCAAAAAATTTATATGAAATTATCAGTGAAATCAAAAATCAAGACTAAAAACTAACGATAAGTATTAGACATTGATGCAGTGAGTTGGTATAATAAACACAAGTATACACAGAAATGGAGTTTAGCGTATCATGAGTGAACAAAAACCATTATTAAGTTTAGAGATAAGTGAAGAAATAGCTCCTTCTGATATGGGAAAGTCTCAGCGTGAACAAAAAAAAATGATTTATAAGCGTCGTCGTTTAACTCTTATGTTTGTGTTAGCGTTTTGTTTATTTACGTTTATGGGAATTAATCTATTTCGTAATGGGCAACATTTGTTGTCATTACAACAAAATCATACCGAAGTAAAAAAAGAGTACGCAAAAGTGAAGTCAGAGAAAAAGGATTTAGAAAACGAAGTTAAATTGTTGAAAGATCCTGAGTATGTTGAAAAAGTCGCTCGTGCAAAATATTTTTACTCAAAAGAAGGCGAACAAGTGTATAGCATCCCAGCATTAAGTGGTGCAAATTAAAAGTTAGCGGCAACTTAAAAGATTAATAAAAATAATATATTAAGAGGATTCAAGGAGGAAAATTTTTTTTATGTCAATCGAAGTGGGGACAAAGTTATCTGGTAAAGTGTCAGGTATTACTAATTTTGGAGCGTTTGTAGATTTAGGTGAAGGGAAAACAGGTTTAGTACATATCAGTGAGGTATCAAACAGTTTTGTTAAAGATATCAAAGATGTCCTAAAAGTGAATGATGAAGTCGAAGTAAAAGTAATGAGTGTTGGTGATGATGGAAAAATAGGATTATCCATTAAACGGGCAAATGAAGAAGAACGTCCGGCACAACGTGAGCGCAAAGAATACAAACGTTCATCAAATAACTACCAATCCGATCGTAACAATAATCGCGGTAATGATCGTGGTAAAAATAATCGTAAACCTGCAGCGGTAGCTACTCCACAAAAAGAAAGTTTTGACTCATTGATGAGTAATTTCTTAAAAGATAGTGATGATAGATTAAGCACACTTAAACGTAGTACTGAAGGAAAACGCGGCGGACGCGGCGGACGTCGTAACTAATAGATAGAGGATAAGAGGTGGCTCTTATCCTTTTTTTATGCGATAAAGTAGGAGGAGAGTCTTTTGTACCAGAGATTTCAACAAATAATGAAGGCAGACTATCATTTGACGCCTGATACACGCATCGTTGTGGGCGTTTCAGGTGGTGTAGATTCTATGGTGTTGTTGCATTTACTGTGTCAATTACCAGAAAACATGCGTCCAACGATTCATGTTGCACATATTAATCATCAATTAAGAAAAGAATCGCTTGAAGAACAAGAATTTGTTGCTCAATATTCTAAAGAATGTGGATTGCCTATTTATATAGGCGTATGGGATAGTGGGTTGACTATTAAAAAAAATGTCGAACAAGAAGCACGTGAATTTCGCTATCATTTTTTCGAAGACGTGATGCAAGAAACGAATAGTCAGATGTTGTTAACAGCGCATCATAAAGATGATCATATTGAAACTGTGTTAATGCGTTTAATCCAAGGGAATCAACTTAAGACGTTAAGTGGTATCGCAACAAGTCGAGCCTTGGGAAATAAGTATCAAGTGATGCGACCGTTATTAAGTTTTTCTAAAAAAGAACTGTATGTATACGCAGCAAACGAAAACATACCGTATTATGAAGATGGTAGTAATTTTTCCGATGATTATTTACGTAATCGTATACGACATTATGTGCGCCCTATGTTAGAGAATGAAAATCCTAATATAGGCGAGAGTATTGTGCGTCTTGCTAAAGAAGTTAATCAGCAAGCGGTAGTTATAGAGTCACTTTTAAAACCGTTAATCGACACTTTGATAACTTATCAAAATAATACATGGCATTTAGATTATCTTTCGTTAAAAAGACACAATTTAGCGATACAATCTGAAGTAATTCGATATTTATTAACAGATGTTCAAGAGAAAACTAAACTATCTGTCGGTTATGAACACGTGAATCAGATAGTAGGCATGATTCAAAATGATAAACCAAACTTAACCGGTCAATTACCGAATAATTGGCTCATTGAAAAAACTTATGATAGTATAACAGTCTCTAAAAAAAGTCATAACACAGTAAAACATCAAAAAATTTATCTTGAAAAAAATCAAGGGGCATTTTTATCTGATACTCAGTGGCTAGGAATGTTTGAAGTAGGGAAAGAAACATTGCCAGAAGAGTTAAAATCTTGGCAGTATAAAGAGATGATTTACACATGTGGTAAAAATCATTCAATTCGAGTCAGAAAACGTGAAGCTGGAGACAGATTCGTATATAATCGTAAAGGTCAGACTAAGAAAGTATCACGTTATTTTATTGATGAGAAAATACCCATCAAATTACGTGATTTAAGTTGGCTTGTTTTCGATGAAAAAGGGTGTCTTCTGTGGCTTTTACCATTTAGAGAAAGTTATTTGAGTATTGAGTACGAAACTGATAAAATACAGTATAAGCTTGTCTACTTGTATCAAGAAGATGAGTAAGTTTGGAAGGAGAACCCAATGTTAGAAAAAGATATCGAAAAAACATTTTATTCAGAACAACAAATACAAGAACGTGTTGCCGTTTTAGGTGAAGAAATTAGTCGTGAATACCAAGATAAATTTCCTTTAGTCGTTGGTATTTTAAAAGGCGCTGTACCGTTTTTATCTGATTTAGTTCGTGCGATGCCAATTCATATGGAAATGGATTTCATGGATGTATCAAGTTATGGAAATGCAACAGTCTCTTCAGGGGAAGTTCGTATTCTAAAAGACTTAAGTACAGTGGTTGAGGGCCGTCATATTATCTTAGTGGAAGATATTATTGATAGTGGCCGTACATTGAAGTACTTAGTTGATTTACTAAAACACCGTAAGGCAGCATCAGTAAAAATCGTGACAATGCTTGATAAACCAGAAGGACGCGTCGTCGATATGGCTGCTGATTATGTTGGTTTTGAAGTGCCAAATGAGTTTGTTGTCGGATATGGTTTAGATTATGCAGAAGATTATCGTAATCTACCGTATATTGGCGTACTTAAACCGGAAATATACGAAAATGCTTAATTTTTCGAACGTTTAATGTTACAATGATTTCTTAGGAATGATTACAAACTAAAAACTTAATATAGAGAAGGAGGACATGTATGAATAAAAAGAATTCAGGGATGCGTAACTCGCTGTATTATATTATTGTATTTCTATCAATGATTACAATAGTATACTTCTTCTTTGGGCAAGGCGGCGACCAATCTCCTACTATAAATTATTCAACGTTCTATCAACAATTAAAAGATGATCAAGTCAAAGATTTTACCGTACAGCCATCAAATGGCGTTTACAAAATTACAGGTGAGTATCGTGAAGAACAAAAGATCACCGATTCAGGTGGCTTGCCAGTATTTGGTAAAACAAAAGTAAAATCAAAACGATTTACAACCTCTGTCTTACCGAATGACGCAACGATTTCAAATATCAGTGAAACAGCGAGTGAATCAGGAACCAAATTTGTTGTTAAAGAGCAGTCTAACAACAGTGTTTGGGTATCACTATTGTTTAGTTTCTTACCAGTATTACTAATGGTGTTTCTGTTCTATATGATGATGGGACAAGGCGGTCAAGGCGGTGGAAACGGCCGTGTCATGAACTTTGGTAAAACAAAAACAAAAGAAGCGGATAAAAAAGCAATCAACGTTCGTTTCTCTGACGTAGCAGGTGCTGAAGAAGAAAAACAAGAGTTAGTTGAAGTGGTTGAATTCTTAAAAGACCCACGTCGTTTCGTGGAACTTGGAGCGAGAATTCCTGCTGGTGTGTTACTTGAAGGGCCTCCCGGAACTGGTAAAACATTACTAGCAAAAGCTGTTGCCGGAGAAGCTGGTGTACCATTCTTCTCAATTTCAGGTTCAGACTTTGTTGAAATGTTTGTCGGTGTTGGGGCAAGTCGTGTACGTGACTTGTTTGAAACAGCGAAAAAATCTGCCCCAGCCATTATCTTTATTGATGAGATTGATGCAGTTGGACGTCAACGTGGTGCCGGTATGGGTGGAGGACACGATGAACGTGAACAAACCCTTAACCAATTACTTGTTGAAATGGATGGTTTCAATGGTAATGAAGGAGTTATCGTAATTGCCGCAACGAACCGTTCAGATGTATTAGATCCGGCCTTACTTCGTCCCGGACGTTTTGACAGACAAGTTCTCGTTGGAACACCAGATGTTAAAGGTCGTGAACAAATTTTACGTGTACATTCTCGTAACAAACCATTGGCAAATGATGTTGACTTAAAAGTTGTTGCACAACAGACACCAGGGTTTGCCGGTGCAGATTTAGAAAACGTGTTAAACGAAGCTGCTCTTGTAGCTGCTAGACGTAACAAAAAGAAAATTGACGCATCAGATATTGATGAAGCACAAGATAGAGTGATTGCAGGTCCTGCTAAGAAAGACCGCATGATTAGTAAAAAAGAACGTTCAATGGTTGCTTACCACGAAGCAGGACATACAATCTGTGGATTAGTGTTAAGCGATGCAAGAATTGTCCATAAAGTAACAATCGTTCCACGTGGGCGTGCTGGCGGATATATGATTGCTTTACCTAAAGAAGATCGTTTCTTAATGACTCAAAACGAAATGTTTGAACAAATTGTTGGGTTGCTGGGTGGACGTGTTGCTGAAGAAATTATCTTTGGTGTAAAATCTACTGGAGCAAGTAATGACTTTGAACAAGCAACCAACTTAGCTCGTTCAATGGTGACTGAATATGGTATGAGCGATTCATTAGGTCCTGTACAATATGAAGGAAACCATCAAGTATTTGTTGGCCGTGATTATGGTCAAACAAAAACTTATTCAGAACAAATCGCCTTCCAAATTGATGAAGAGGTAAGAAATATCTTAACTCGTGCTCATCAAAAAGCAGTTGAAATCATTGAAGCACACCGCGATGAACATAAATTAATCGCAGAGTCACTTCTTAAATACGAAACACTTGATGCGAAACAAATTAAATCATTATTTGAAGACGGTAAAATGCCAAGTGATGATAAACCAGAAGAGTACCCAAGTGAAAAAGATGGTTCTTTTGAAGAAGTTAAAGAAGCGTTAGAGAAAAAAGACGCAGAAAAACAAAAAGCCGAGTTTCAAGAAGAAAGAGAAGCAGAGCATTCTTTAAATGAGCGCGACAAAGAATTATCACAATCGATTAAAGAAGATGAAGAAGCTGTGAAAGAAGATAAATCTGAGTAAAAATAGTTTTAAGATTGAATAAAATACGTTATGATAAGTGGGATATACGAAAGTATAGCCCACTTTTTAATTGGGAATAATAAAGAAAGAAAGTAGGCACGATAAGTGAGTAAACAAACAACAGATTATTTAGTTAAAGCTTTATGTTTTAATGGAGAAATTCGTGCGATGGCAACTCGCACAACAGAGTTAGTTGCTGAAGCACAACAACGTCATGATACATGGCGCACGTCAACAGCGGCACTAGGTCGTTCTTTAACAGGAGCCTTGATGTTAGGTTCAATGCATAAAGGTGACGAAAAATTAACTGTTCGTATTCAAGGGGATGGTCCAATCGGTGCTATTGTCATTGATGCTGATGCAAAAGGACATGTAAAGGGATACGTTAAAAACCCACAAGTTAATTTACCGGCCAATGCATTAGGAAAAATTGATGTGCGTGGTGGAGTGGGAACAAATGGATCTCTAAGTGTGGTAAAAGATTTAGGATTAAGAGAGCCGTTTACAGGACAAGTTCCATTAGTTTCAGGTGAACTAGCTGAAGACTTTACATATTATTTAGCAACATCAGAACAAGTTCCTTCAGCAGTCGGGTTAAGTGTATTAGTTGATAATGAAAATGATGACGTTGTAAAAGCGGCAGGTGGATTTATGATTCAAGTCATGCCTTTTGCTTCAGAAGAAACACTTGTTGAAATTGAAAAACGTTTAGCAGATATTCCGCAAGTGTCTAATTTATTAGATCAAGGTGAAACACCTGAAGAAATTCTTTATCGTTTATTAGGTAAAGAAAACGTCGAAATTTTAGATACGATGCCAGTCGAGTTTCAATGTGATTGCTCTAAAGAACGTTTTTCTTCAGCCCTAATTACCTTAGGAGTCGATGAATTAACCAATATGATAGAAGAAGACAATGGAGCAGAAGCTGTCTGTCATTTTTGTAATGAAAAATATCATTATACAGCAGAAGAGTTATCAGTATTAAGAGACGAGGCTATGCAGTCTTAAGAGGAGGAAACCCGATGTGGAAAATAGGAAACGTCGAGATTCCTAATCGAGTGGTTGTGGCACCGATGGCCGGAGTAAGTAACTCGGCTTTTCGTGTAACAGTCAAAGAGTTTGGTGCAGGGCTTGTGGTATGTGAGATGATTAGTGATAAAGGCATTCAACAGCGTAATAAAAAAACGCTAGAAATGCTTTATATTGATGAAACAGAACACCCGCTTAGTTTACAAATATTTGGTGGTAATAAAGAAAACTTAGTTGAAGCCGCTAAATTTGTCGAAGAATACACGACCGCAGATATGATTGATATCAATATGGGATGTCCAGTAAATAAAGTCATCAAAGCTGAAGCAGGTGCTAGATGGTTACTTGATCCAAACAAAGTATATGAAATGGTAGAAGCTGTGGCGAGTGCTGTGAGTATTCCGGTGACAGTGAAACAACGTATTGGTTGGGATGAAGAACATGTGTATGCTGTTGAAAATGCATTAGCTGCTGAAAAAGCCGGTGCGAGTGCAGTGGCGATGCATGGTCGAACACGCGTGCAGATGTATGAAGGAAGAGCTAACTGGGATGTACTAAGGGAAGTTAAAAAGCATTTAACCATTCCATTTATGGGGAATGGTGATGTGAGAACCCCAGAAGATGCAAAACGCATGCTTGATTATGTTGGATGTGATGGCGTAATGATTGGGCGAGCTGCGTTAGGTAATCCATGGATGATTTATCGCACACAGCATTATCTAGAAACAGGTGAGTTGTTAGAAGAGCCACACCCAGCTGAAAAAATCGAGACAGCTAAACTTCATTTAGACCGTTTAATTCGTTTGAAAGGTGAAAAAATTGGCTGTTTAGAATTCCGTCAACATGCCGCGTATTATTTAAAAGGCGCCCCACGTGCAACCAAAACACGACTAGCCGTTAATAAAGCGACAACTCAAGAAGAAATGAATCAGATTTTGGATGAGTATGTATTAGTTGTAAAAGAAAAAGGATTAGTCGGATAAAAAAGGCAAATTAACTTGCCTTTTTTTTGCTATTTATGGCATTATAGGAGAGAGTAGAATGGCAAATAATGTATAGGAGGAAGTAACGTGTCAAAAGATAATCAAGAGCATCAAGAAATGAATGATCAACTCATCGTTAGACGAGAAAAAATGGCGGAGTTGCGTGACAAGGGATTAGACCCATTTGGAACACGTTTTGAGCGTACAACCAATGCAAAAGAATTGCATGAAAAATATGATGATAAAACTAAAGAAGAATTACAAGAGTTAAACCTAACAGCGACAATTGCTGGTCGTATCATGACAAAACGTGGTAAAGGTAAAGTAGGGTTTGCTCATTTACAGGATAGAGAAGGGCAAGTACAGATTTACGTTCGTAAAGATGCGATTGGTGAAGAAGCCTATGAACTATTTAAACAAGCTGACTTAGGTGATTTTGTTGGAGTAACTGGACAAGTGATGAAAACTGATATGGGTGAGATGACAATCAAGCCAACTGACTTTACATTCTTGACAAAAGCTCTTAGACCGTTACCGGATAAATATCACGGTTTAACAAACGTTGAGCAAAAATACCGTCAACGCTATTTAGATTTAATTAGTAATCGTGATAGCTTTGACAAATTTGTTAAACGTAGTGAAATTATCCGCGAAGTGCGTAATTACTTAAATGACCATGGTTATTTAGAAGTTGAAACACCAACCCTACATAATATGGCAGGTGGAGCAGCAGCAAGACCATTTATTACACATCATAACGCATTAAATATGGAATTATATTTACGCATTGCGCTTGAATTACATTTAAAACGATTAATCGTTGGTGGAATGGAAAAAGTATATGAAATTGGTCGTGTATTCCGAAATGAAGGAATCGATGCGACACACAATCCAGAATTCACCATGTTAGAAGTATATACAGCTTATACTGATTATAAAGATATTATGGATTTAACAGAAGGTATCATTACAACAGTCGCTCAAAAAGTATTAGGAACATTACAAATCCAATACGGTGATGTTAATGTTAACTTAGAAGGACCATGGAAGAGAATTCATATGGTTGATGCGATTAAAGAAGTAACAGGTGTTGATTTCTGGAATGTAACATCAGACGAAGAAGCAAGAACAATCGCTAAAAAACATAATGTTACTATAGAAGAACATATGGATTATGGCCATGTGATTAATGAATTTTTTGAAGAGTTTGTTGAAGATACGTTGATTCAACCAACCTTTATCTATGGCCATCCGGTTTCAATTTCTCCACTTGCTAAGAAAAATCCAGAAGATGACCGATTTACAGATCGTTTTGAAGTATTTATCGTAGGAAAAGAATATGGAAATGCCTTTACCGAGTTAAATGATCCAATCGATCAAAGAGAACGATTTGAAGCGCAAATGAAAGAAAAAGATTTAGGAAATGATGAAGCTCATGGAATAGATGAAGACTTTATCGAAGCATTAGAGTATGGAATGCCTCCAACTGGCGGTTTAGGAATAGGAATAGACCGTTTAGTTATGCTGCTTACAAACTCACAATCAATTAGAGATGTGCTACTATTTCCAACAATGAGATAAAAAAGTGAAGATTTTCTTCACTTTTTTTTATTTGTTTTGAGAGATTTACTTTAGGTTTTACGATGAATGTTCGCATTGTAGTAGGTGTATCTAGTAAAAAGAGTTAGGGGACTGAATTAAAACCTTATATTTAACGAATAAACGATCGTAATATAATTGTAAAGTCTGTGAAAAAAAGTTTTAAAAAAAGGTTGACGATATCGAATAAACTTGTTATATTAATACATGTCCTTGAGACACAAGTTTGAAAGTTTTGTTCTTAGAAGTGAATATTTTTATTTTTTTGTTGACTGTTAAATTATCAGAAAATTCCAAAAAATAATTTTAAAAAAATCTTGACAGACACTTGTTAACTTGGTATGATATAAAAGTTGTTACGGCAACGAAGTTTAGACCTTTGAAAACTGAACAAAGTAAGACAAATCAAATGTGTAGGGCGTTTCTACTATGTAGAAACAAACCATATTTAGTGAATACAATTCGCTAGCAAGTTTTAAACAAATGAGCTTAAACATCGTAAGATGTTATCAACTTTTTATTGAGAGTTTGATCCTGGCTCAGGACGAACGCTGGCGGCGTGCCTAATACATGCAAGTCGAACGCATTTCTTTTCACCGGAGCTTGCTCCACCGAAAAGAAATGAGTGGCGGACGGGTGAGTAACACGTGGGCAACCTGCCCATCAGAGGGGGATAACACTTGGAAACAGGTGCTAATACCGCATAATTGATTTTACCGCATGGTGGAATCATAAAAGACGCTTTAAGTGTCACTGATGGATGGGCCCGCGGTGCATTAGTTAGTTGGTGGGGTAATGGCCTACCAAGACCATGATGCATAGCCGACCTGAGAGGGTGATCGGCCACACTGGGACTGAGACACGGCCCAGACTCCTACGGGAGGCAGCAGTAGGGAATCTTCGGCAATGGACGGAAGTCTGACCGAGCAACGCCGCGTGAGTGAAGAAGGTTTTCGGATCGTAAAACTCTGTTGTTAGAGAAGAATAAGTGATAGAGTAACTGTTATCACCTTGACGGTATCTAACCAGAAAGCCACGGCTAACTACGTGCCAGCAGCCGCGGTAATACGTAGGTGGCAAGCGTTGTCCGGATTTATTGGGCGTAAAGCGAGCGCAGGCGGTCTTTTAAGTCTGATGTGAAAGCCCTCGGCTCAACCGAGGAAGGTCATTGGAAACTGGAGGACTTGAGTGCAGAAGAGGAGAGTGGAATTCCATGTGTAGCGGTGAAATGCGTAGATATATGGAGGAACACCAGTGGCGAAGGCGACTCTCTGGTCTGTAACTGACGCTGAGGCTCGAAAGCGTGGGGAGCAAACAGGATTAGATACCCTGGTAGTCCACGCCGTAAACGATGAGTGCTAAGTGTTGGAGGGTTTCCGCCCTTCAGTGCTGCAGTTAACGCATTAAGCACTCCGCCTGGGGAGTACGGCCGCAAGGCTGAAACTCAAAGGAATTGACGGGGGCCCGCACAAGCGGTGGAGCATGTGGTTTAATTCGAAGCAACGCGAAGAACCTTACCAGGTCTTGACATCCTTTGACCACTCTAGAGATAGAGCTTTCCCTTCGGGGACAAAGTGACAGGTGGTGCATGGTTGTCGTCAGCTCGTGTCGTGAGATGTTGGGTTAAGTCCCGCAACGAGCGCAACCCTTATTGTTAGTTGCCATCATTCAGTTGGGCACTCTAGCGAGACTGCCGGTGACAAACCGGAGGAAGGTG
This sequence comes from Vagococcus teuberi, assembly GCF_001870205.1. NCBI lineage: Bacteria > Bacillati > Bacillota > Bacilli > Lactobacillales > Enterococcaceae > Vagococcus > Vagococcus teuberi. The sequence goes on from NZ_CP017267.1 coordinate 101,402, forward strand.
GGGATGACGTCAAATCATCATGCCCCTTATGACCTGGGCTACACACGTGCTACAATGGACAGTACAATGAGTTGCGAGACCGCGAGGTTTAGCTAATCTCTTAAAGCTGTTCTCAGTTCGGATTGTAGGCTGCAACTCGCCTACATGAAGCCGGAATCGCTAGTAATCGTGGATCAGCATGCCACGGTGAATACGTTCCCGGGCCTTGTACACACCGCCCGTCACACCACGAGAGTTTGTAACACCCAAAGTCGGTGAGGTAACCTTTTGGAGCCAGCCGCCTAAGGTGGGATAGATGATTGGGGTGAAGTCGTAACAAGGTAGCCGTATCGGAAGGTGCGGCTGGATCACCTCCTTTCTAAGGATAATTACGGAAAACACATTTTGTCTTTACTTTGTTCAGTTTTGAGAGGTCTACTCTCAAACGAATTGTTCATTGAAAACTGGATAGTTGAAGTTAGACATCAACATAAACCGAGAACACCGCGTTGAACAGTTTCTTTAAAAAGAACTGTGAAATGTATTAATGATTATCTATCGCTAGTTAGTCATTAATTAAAAAACAAGCTAACCGTCAGGTTAGAAAAGGTTAAGTGAATAAGGGCGTACGGTGGATGCCTTGGCACTAGAAGCCGATGAAGGACGGGACTAACACCGATATGCTTCGGGGAGCAGTAAGTATGCTATGATCCGGAGATTTCCGAATGGGGGAACCCAATATCTTTTATAGGATATTATCTAATAGTGAATACATAGCTATTAGAAGGTAGACGCAGAGAACTGAAACATCTAAGTACCTGCAGGAAGAGAAAGAAAAATCGATTTCCTTAGTAGCGGCGAGCGAAACGGAAACAGCCCAAACCAACAAGCTTGCTTGTTGGGGTTGTAGGACTCAGCTGTGGTAGCTGTTGTGGATAGTCGAATCGACTTGGAAAGGTCAGCCGTAGCGGGTAAAAGCCCCGTAGACGAAATTGACAACACACCTATGAGTATCCTGAGTACGGCGGAACACGAGAAATTCCGTCGGAATCCGGGAGGACCATCTCCCAAGGCTAAATACTCTCTAGTGACCGATAGTGAACCAGTACCGTGAGGGAAAGGTGAAAAGCACCCCGGAAGGGGAGTGAAATAGAACCTGAAACCGTGTGCCTACAAGAAGTTAGAGCCCGTTAATGGGTGATAGCGTGCCTTTTGCAGAATGAACCGGCGAGTTACGATAGCATGCGAGGTTAAGCTGAAGAAGCGGAGCCGTAGCGAAAGCGAGTCTGAATAGGGCGAATGAGTATGTTGTCGTAGACCCGAAACCATGTGACCTACCCATGTCCAGGTTGAAGGTGTGGTAAAACGCACTGGAGGACCGAACCCACGTACGTTGAAAAGTGCGGGGATGAGGTGTGGGTAGCGGAGAAATTCCAAACGAACTTGGAGATAGCTGGTTCTCTCCGAAATAGCTTTAGGGCTAGCCTCGGATTTGAGAATGATGGAGGTAGAGCACTGTTTGGACTAGGGGCCCGTCTTGGGTTACCGAATTCAGATAAACTCCGAATGCCATTCATTTATATCCGGGAGTCAGACAGTGAGTGATAAGATCCATTGTCGAAAGGGAAACAGCCCAGACCACCAGCTAAGGTCCCAAAATACATGTTAAGTGGAAAAGGATGTGAGGGTGCACAAACAACTAGGATGTTGGCTTAGAAGCAGCCACCATTTAAAGAGTGCGTAATAGCTCACTAGTCGAGTGCCCTTGCGCCGAAAATGTACCGGGGCTAAACATGTTACCGAAGCTGTGGATAGAACCTTTGGTTCTATGGTAGGAGAGCGTTCTAAGGGCGTTGAAGCTGGATCGTAAGGACTGGTGGAGCGCTTAGAAGTGAGAATGCCGGTATGAGTAGCGAAAGACAGGTGAGAATCCTGTCCACCGAATGACTAAGGTTTCCTGGGGAAGGCTCGTCCTCCCAGGGTTAGTCGGGACCTAAGCTGAGGCCGATAGGCGTAGGCGATGGATAACAGGTTGAGATTCCTGTACTCGTTTGTTTTGTTTGAACAATGGAGGGACACAGGAGGCTATGAGATCGTGCGACTGGAAGTGCACGTTCAAGCAACAAGTCTTGATAAGAGTCAAATGCTTTTATCTCTAAGGACAAGTTGTGATGAGTAGGGAAATAAAGTACCGAAGTCTCAATGTCACACTGTCAAGAAAAGCTTCTAGTTAGAAACAAATGACCCGTACCGCAAACCGACACAGGTAGTCGAGGAGAGAATCCTAAGGTGAGCGAGAGAACTCTCGTTAAGGAACTCGGCAAAATGACCCCGTAACTTCGGGAGAAGGGGTGCTGAACGCAAGTTCAGCCGCAGTGAATAGGCCCAAGCGACTGTTTATCAAAAACACAGGTCTCTGCAAAATCGAAAGATGACGTATAGGGGCTGACGCCTGCCCGGTGCTGGAAGGTTAAGAGGATGGGTTAGCAATAGCGAAGCTCAAAATTGAAGCCCCAGTAAACGGCGGCCGTAACTATAACGGTCCTAAGGTAGCGAAATTCCTTGTCGGGTAAGTTCCGACCCGCACGAAAGGCGTAACGATTTGGGCACTGTCTCAACGAGAGACTCGGTGAAATTTTAGTACCTGTGAAGATGCAGGTTACCCGCGACAGGACGGAAAGACCCCATGGAGCTTTACTGTAGTTTGATATTGAATGTTTGTGACACATGTACAGGATAGGTAGGAGCCGTAGAAGTCGGAACGCTAGTTTCGATGGAGGCGCTGGTGGGATACTACCCTTGTGTTATGACCATTCTAACCCGCACCACTAATCGTGGTGGGAGACAGTGTCAGATGGACAGTTTGACTGGGGCGGTCGCCTCCCAAAAGGTAACGGAGGCGCCCAAAGGTTCCCTCAGAATGGTTGGAAATCATTCGTAGAGTGCAAAGGCAGAAGGGAGCTTGACTGCGAGAGCTACAACTCGAGCAGGGACGAAAGTCGGGCTTAGTGATCCGGTGGTTCCGCATGGAAGGGCCATCGCTCAACGGATAAAAGCTACCCTGGGGATAACAGGCTTATCTCCCCCAAGAGTTCACATCGACGGGGAGGTTTGGCACCTCGATGTCGGCTCGTCGCATCCTGGGGCTGTAGTCGGTCCCAAGGGTTGGGCTGTTCGCCCATTAAAGCGGCACGCGAGCTGGGTTCAGAACGTCGTGAGACAGTTCGGTCCCTATCCGTCGCGGGCGTTGGAAATTTGAGAGGAGCTGTCCTTAGTACGAGAGGACCGGGATGGACATACCTCTGGTGTACCAGTTGTTCTGCCAAGGGCATTGCTGGGTAGCTATGTATGGACGGGATAAACGCTGAAAGCATCTAAGCGTGAAGCCCCCCTCAAGATGAGATTTCCCATTCCTTTAAGGAAGTAAGACCCCTGAAAGATGATCAGGTAGATAGGCTAGGAGTGGAAGTACAGTGATGTATGGAGCGGACTAGTACTAATCGGTCGAGGACTTAACCAAAATAAGCGGTGGACAATTATGATGATAGATAACTTTAACATCCAGTTTTGAGTGAGCAATTACTCAATAATATATAAGTGCGGTGACGATGGCAAGAAGGATACACCTGTAACCATGCCGAACACAGAAGTTAAGCTTCTTAGCGCCGAGGGTAGTGAAGGGTTTCCCTTTGTGAGAGTAGGACGTTGCCGTGCTTATATTTTTAGTGATGGAGGTTTAGCTCAGCTGGGAGAGCACCTGCCTTACAAGCAGGGGGTCAGCGGTTCGATCCCGTTAACCTCCATAAGTTTTAGACTCGTTAGCTCAGTTGGTAGAGCATCTGACTTTTAATCAGAGGGTCACTGGTTCGAGCCCAGTACGGGTCATTACTATATTAAGCCATAATACGATTTATAGTCTTTTTTATTGTGATAAACATCGTGTTGATAGAACATGCCGGCTTAGCTCAGTTGGTAGAGCATCTGATTTGTAATCAGAGGGTCGAGGGTTCAAGTCCTTTAGCCGGCATCTATAAGCGGAAGTAGTTCAGTGGTAGAACATCACCTTGCCAAGGTGGGGGTCGCGGGTTCGAACCCCGTCTTCCGCTTTCATAAGTTCTAGCCGGGGTGGCGGAACTGGCAGACGCACAGGACTTAAAATCCTGCGGTGAGTGATCACCGTACCGGTTCGATTCCGGTCCTCGGCATCAAAATAGCGCCCATAGCTCAACTGGATAGAGTGTCTGACTACGGATCAGAAGGTTAGGGGTTCGACTCCTCTTGGGCGCGTTAGATTTTAATACGGGAAGTAGCTCAGCTTGGTAGAGCACTTGGTTTGGGACCAAGGGGTCGCAGGTTCGAATCCTGTCTTCCCGATTTTGAGAATTTTCTCAAAAAAATCTTAAAAACTTGTTGACAATAAGAGAACAAGTTGGTATGATATAAAAGTTGTTACGGCAACACAGTTTAGACCTTTGAAAACTGAACAAAGTAAGACAAACCAAATGTGTAGGGCGTTTCTACTATGTAGAAACAAACCATATTTAGTGAATACAATTCGCTAGCAAGTTTTAAACAAATGAGCTTAAACATCGTAAGATGTTATCAACTTTTTATTGAGAGTTTGATCCTGGCTCAGGACGAACGCTGGCGGCGTGCCTAATACATGCAAGTCGAACGCATTTCTTTTCACCGGAGCTTGCTCCACCGAAAAGAAATGAGTGGCGGACGGGTGAGTAACACGTGGGCAACCTGCCCATCAGAGGGGGATAACACTTGGAAACAGGTGCTAATACCGCATAATTGATTTTACCGCATGGTGGAATCATAAAAGACGCTTTAAGTGTCACTGATGGATGGGCCCGCGGTGCATTAGTTAGTTGGTGGGGTAATGGCCTACCAAGACCATGATGCATAGCCGACCTGAGAGGGTGATCGGCCACACTGGGACTGAGACACGGCCCAGACTCCTACGGGAGGCAGCAGTAGGGAATCTTCGGCAATGGACGGAAGTCTGACCGAGCAACGCCGCGTGAGTGAAGAAGGTTTTCGGATCGTAAAACTCTGTTGTTAGAGAAGAATAAGTGATAGAGTAACTGTTATCACCTTGACGGTATCTAACCAGAAAGCCACGGCTAACTACGTGCCAGCAGCCGCGGTAATACGTAGGTGGCAAGCGTTGTCCGGATTTATTGGGCGTAAAGCGAGCGCAGGCGGTCTTTTAAGTCTGATGTGAAAGCCCTCGGCTCAACCGAGGAAGGTCATTGGAAACTGGAGGACTTGAGTGCAGAAGAGGAGAGTGGAATTCCATGTGTAGCGGTGAAATGCGTAGATATATGGAGGAACACCAGTGGCGAAGGCGACTCTCTGGTCTGTAACTGACGCTGAGGCTCGAAAGCGTGGGGAGCAAACAGGATTAGATACCCTGGTAGTCCACGCCGTAAACGATGAGTGCTAAGTGTTGGAGGGTTTCCGCCCTTCAGTGCTGCAGTTAACGCATTAAGCACTCCGCCTGGGGAGTACGGCCGCAAGGCTGAAACTCAAAGGAATTGACGGGGGCCCGCACAAGCGGTGGAGCATGTGGTTTAATTCGAAGCAACGCGAAGAACCTTACCAGGTCTTGACATCCTTTGACCACTCTAGAGATAGAGCTTTCCCTTCGGGGACAAAGTGACAGGTGGTGCATGGTTGTCGTCAGCTCGTGTCGTGAGATGTTGGGTTAAGTCCCGCAACGAGCGCAACCCTTATTGTTAGTTGCCATCATTCAGTTGGGCACTCTAGCGAGACTGCCGGTGACAAACCGGAGGAAGGTGGGGATGACGTCAAATCATCATGCCCCTTATGACCTGGGCTACACACGTGCTACAATGGACAGTACAATGAGTTGCGAGACCGCGAGGTTTAGCTAATCTCTTAAAGCTGTTCTCAGTTCGGATTGTAGGCTGCAACTCGCCTACATGAAGCCGGAATCGCTAGTAATCGTGGATCAGCATGCCACGGTGAATACGTTCCCGGGCCTTGTACACACCGCCCGTCACACCACGAGAGTTTGTAACACCCAAAGTCGGTGAGGTAACCTTTTGGAGCCAGCCGCCTAAGGTGGGATAGATGATTGGGGTGAAG
>NZ_CP017267.1:2142500-2169060 GCF_001870205.1 Vagococcus teuberi
CGATGTGAACTCTTGGGGGAGATAAGCCTGTTATCCCCAGGGTAGCTTTTATCCGTTGAGCGATGGCCCTTCCATGCGGAACCACCGGATCACTAAGCCCGACTTTCGTCCCTGCTCGAGTTGTAGCTCTCGCAGTCAAGCTCCCTTCTGCCTTTGCACTCTACGAATGATTTCCAACCATTCTGAGGGAACCTTTGGGCGCCTCCGTTACCTTTTGGGAGGCGACCGCCCCAGTCAAACTGTCCATCTGACACTGTCTCCCACCACGATTAGTGGTGCGGGTTAGAATGGTCATAACACAAGGGTAGTATCCCACCAGCGCCTCCATCGAAACTAGCGTTCCGACTTCTACGGCTCCTACCTATCCTGTACATGTGTCACAAACATTCAATATCAAACTACAGTAAAGCTCCATGGGGTCTTTCCGTCCTGTCGCGGGTAACCTGCATCTTCACAGGTACTAAAATTTCACCGAGTCTCTCGTTGAGACAGTGCCCAAATCGTTACGCCTTTCGTGCGGGTCGGAACTTACCCGACAAGGAATTTCGCTACCTTAGGACCGTTATAGTTACGGCCGCCGTTTACTGGGGCTTCAATTTTGAGCTTCGCTATTGCTAACCCATCCTCTTAACCTTCCAGCACCGGGCAGGCGTCAGCCCCTATACGTCATCTTTCGATTTTGCAGAGACCTGTGTTTTTGATAAACAGTCGCTTGGGCCTATTCACTGCGGCTGAACTTGCGTTCAGCACCCCTTCTCCCGAAGTTACGGGGTCATTTTGCCGAGTTCCTTAACGAGAGTTCTCTCGCTCACCTTAGGATTCTCTCCTCGACTACCTGTGTCGGTTTGCGGTACGGGTCATTTGTTTCTAACTAGAAGCTTTTCTTGACAGTGTGACATTGAGACTTCGGTACTTTATTTCCCTACTCATCACAACTTGTCCTTAGAGATAAAAGCATTTGACTCTTATCAAGACTTGTTGCTTGAACGTGCACTTCCAGTCGCACGATCTCATAGCCTCCTGTGTCCCTCCATTGTTCAAACAAAACAAACGAGTACAGGAATCTCAACCTGTTATCCATCGCCTACGCCTATCGGCCTCAGCTTAGGTCCCGACTAACCCTGGGAGGACGAGCCTTCCCCAGGAAACCTTAGTCATTCGGTGGACAGGATTCTCACCTGTCTTTCGCTACTCATACCGGCATTCTCACTTCTAAGCGCTCCACCAGTCCTTACGATCCAGCTTCAACGCCCTTAGAACGCTCTCCTACCATAGAACCAAAGGTTCTATCCACAGCTTCGGTAACATGTTTAGCCCCGGTACATTTTCGGCGCAAGGGCACTCGACTAGTGAGCTATTACGCACTCTTTAAATGGTGGCTGCTTCTAAGCCAACATCCTAGTTGTTTGTGCACCCTCACATCCTTTTCCACTTAACATGTATTTTGGGACCTTAGCTGGTGGTCTGGGCTGTTTCCCTTTCGACAATGGATCTTATCACTCACTGTCTGACTCCCGGATATAAATGAATGGCATTCGGAGTTTATCTGAATTCGGTAACCCAAGACGGGCCCCTAGTCCAAACAGTGCTCTACCTCCATCATTCTCAAATCCGAGGCTAGCCCTAAAGCTATTTCGGAGAGAACCAGCTATCTCCAAGTTCGTTTGGAATTTCTCCGCTACCCACACCTCATCCCCGCACTTTTCAACGTACGTGGGTTCGGTCCTCCAGTGCGTTTTACCACACCTTCAACCTGGACATGGGTAGGTCACATGGTTTCGGGTCTACGACAACATACTCATTCGCCCTATTCAGACTCGCTTTCGCTACGGCTCCGCTTCTTCAGCTTAACCTCGCATGCTATCGTAACTCGCCGGTTCATTCTGCAAAAGGCACGCTATCACCCATTAACGGGCTCTAACTTCTTGTAGGCACACGGTTTCAGGTTCTATTTCACTCCCCTTCCGGGGTGCTTTTCACCTTTCCCTCACGGTACTGGTTCACTATCGGTCACTAGAGAGTATTTAGCCTTGGGAGATGGTCCTCCCGGATTCCGACGGAATTTCTCGTGTTCCGCCGTACTCAGGATACTCATAGGTGTGTTGTCAATTTCGTCTACGGGGCTTTTACCCGCTACGGCTGACCTTTCCAAGTCGATTCGACTATCCACAACAGCTACCACAGCTGAGTCCTACAACCCCAACAAGCAAGCTTGTTGGTTTGGGCTGTTTCCGTTTCGCTCGCCGCTACTAAGGAAATCGATTTTTCTTTCTCTTCCTGCAGGTACTTAGATGTTTCAGTTCTCTGCGTCTACCTTCTAACAGCTATGTATTCACTATTAGATAATATCCTATAAAAGATATTGGGTTCCCCCATTCGGAAATCTCCGGATCATAGCATACTTACTGCTCCCCGAAGCATATCGGTGTTAGTCCCGTCCTTCATCGGCTTCTAGTGCCAAGGCATCCACCGTACGCCCTTATTCACTTAACCTTTTCTAACCTGACGGTTAGCTTGTTTTTTAATTAATGACTAACTAGCGATAGATAATCATTAATACATTTCACAGTTCTTTTTAAAGAAACTGTTCAACGCGGTGTTCTCGGTTTATGTTGATGTCTAACTTCAACTATCCAGTTTTCAATGAACAATTCGTTTGAGAGTAGACCTCTCAAAACTGAACAAAGTAAAGACAAAATGTGTTTTCCGTAATTATCCTTAGAAAGGAGGTGATCCAGCCGCACCTTCCGATACGGCTACCTTGTTACGACTTCACCCCAATCATCTATCCCACCTTAGGCGGCTGGCTCCAAAAGGTTACCTCACCGACTTTGGGTGTTACAAACTCTCGTGGTGTGACGGGCGGTGTGTACAAGGCCCGGGAACGTATTCACCGTGGCATGCTGATCCACGATTACTAGCGATTCCGGCTTCATGTAGGCGAGTTGCAGCCTACAATCCGAACTGAGAACAGCTTTAAGAGATTAGCTAAACCTCGCGGTCTTGCAACTCATTGTACTGTCCATTGTAGCACGTGTGTAGCCCAGGTCATAAGGGGCATGATGATTTGACGTCATCCCCACCTTCCTCCGGTTTGTCACCGGCAGTCTCGCTAGAGTGCCCAACTAAATGATGGCAACTAACAATAAGGGTTGCGCTCGTTGCGGGACTTAACCCAACATCTCACGACACGAGCTGACGACAACCATGCACCACCTGTCACTTTGTCCCCGAAGGGAAAGCTCTATCTCTAGAGTGGTCAAAGGATGTCAAGACCTGGTAAGGTTCTTCGCGTTGCTTCGAATTAAACCACATGCTCCACCGCTTGTGCGGGCCCCCGTCAATTCCTTTGAGTTTCAGCCTTGCGGCCGTACTCCCCAGGCGGAGTGCTTAATGCGTTAACTGCAGCACTGAAGGGCGGAAACCCTCCAACACTTAGCACTCATCGTTTACGGCGTGGACTACCAGGGTATCTAATCCTGTTTGCTCCCCACGCTTTCGAGCCTCAGCGTCAGTTACAGACCAGAGAGTCGCCTTCGCCACTGGTGTTCCTCCATATATCTACGCATTTCACCGCTACACATGGAATTCCACTCTCCTCTTCTGCACTCAAGTCCTCCAGTTTCCAATGACCTTCCTCGGTTGAGCCGAGGGCTTTCACATCAGACTTAAAAGACCGCCTGCGCTCGCTTTACGCCCAATAAATCCGGACAACGCTTGCCACCTACGTATTACCGCGGCTGCTGGCACGTAGTTAGCCGTGGCTTTCTGGTTAGATACCGTCAAGGTGATAACAGTTACTCTATCACTTATTCTTCTCTAACAACAGAGTTTTACGATCCGAAAACCTTCTTCACTCACGCGGCGTTGCTCGGTCAGACTTTCGTCCATTGCCGAAGATTCCCTACTGCTGCCTCCCGTAGGAGTCTGGGCCGTGTCTCAGTCCCAGTGTGGCCGATCACCCTCTCAGGTCGGCTATGCATCATGGTCTTGGTAGGCCATTACCCCACCAACTAACTAATGCACCGCGGGCCCATCCATCAGTGACACTTAAAGCGTCTTTTATGATTCCACCATGCGGTAAAATCAATTATGCGGTATTAGCACCTGTTTCCAAGTGTTATCCCCCTCTGATGGGCAGGTTGCCCACGTGTTACTCACCCGTCCGCCACTCATTTCTTTTCGGTGGAGCAAGCTCCGGTGAAAGGAAATGCGTTCGACTTGCATGTATTAGGCACGCCGCCAGCGTTCGTCCTGAGCCAGGATCAAACTCTCAATAAAAAGTTGATAACATCTTACGATGTTTAAGCTCATTTGTTTAAAACTTGCTAGCGAATTGTATTCACTAAATATGGTTTGTTTCTACATAGTAGAAACGCCCTACACATTTGGTTTGTCTTACTTTGTTCAGTTTTCAAAGGTCTAAACTGTGTTGCTGTAACAACTTTTATATCATATCAAAATGATAATTTGTTGTCAATACCTTTTTATCATTTTTTAAATTTAAAAATATATAATATAGGAAGCAACCAGATAATGATAACACACATATCATTGATTCGTCAACATATTTTTAAAATTATTTTTAATAAAATAACAACTCATTTAATATACTACTTATTTAAAAAAAAGTAAACATATTTTTTAATTTATTTTTTATTTTAATTTATTTGATACAATGGGTAATATAAATAATTAGGAGGAATTCAACATGCAAATACTAGTAGCTGATGATGATAAAGAAATTGTTGAACTATTAAGCATCTATATAAAGAACGAAGGATATGACGTCGTTAAAGCTTATGATGGTAAGGAAGCTCTTAGTAAGATTATTACAAATCCTAACATCGCATTATTAATTCTTGATATTATGATGCCAAAAATGAACGGATTAGAAGTCGTTAAAGAGTTAAGAAAAGAATCTCAAATTCCTATTATAATGTTAACAGCTAAAACAACTGATATGGATAAAATACAGGGATTGATTACTGGTGCTGATGATTATGTTACCAAGCCATTTAATCCTTTAGAAATTATGGCACGTGTAAAATCACTACTGAGAAGGACTAATATGCAAGTCCAATCTGAAGAACCTGACTTATTAGAGGTAGGACCTTTAATTATAAAAAAAGATTCACATGAAGTCGAAACTGATCAAGGTGTAAAAATACAACTAACAGCTTTAGAGTTCGGCATTCTTTATTTACTTGCTAGTCATCCCAATCGTGTGTTTAGTGCTGAAGAAATTTTTGAAAGGGTATGGCAACAAGAAAGTTTAGTTTCTGCGAAAACAGTCATGGTTCATGTTAGTCACTTAAGAGATAAGATTGAAGAAGCTACTAACGGCGAAAAAGTGATCCAAACAGTTTGGGGAGTGGGGTATAAAATTGAGGGATGATGAAAAAAAGAATAGTATTAAGCTAACCTCAAAGGAAACTAGTGAATTAATAATAGAAGGTATCATTACGATTATTTTACTGATCCTTCTGAATTTAGCACTATATATTCTCATCGATCAAATAGTAAATACTTCATTACCTATTGATGAATTTATGTGGCATATACAATATAATATCTTTTATGACTCCAGTCCCCCGATGTTTTGGCAAAAACCATTAATATTTATAATGGTTTTCGCGGATATTATTATACTATATTGGCGACTAATTCGACGTTTCAAGCAAATGCAACAACAACACATTATTAGCGAGTTACATTATATTTCAAATGGACATTACAACCATCGTATTCCCTTTGAATTAAAAGGTGACTTAGGACGACTAATAACTAGTATCAATGCCCTTGTTGATAGTACGGTTGATGCATTAGAAGAAGAACGTAGAATTGAACAATCAAAAGATGAGTTAATTACCAATGTTAGCCATGACATACGGACACCTTTAACTTCTATCATTGGTTATCTGGGTTTAATAGAAGAAGGAAAATACCAAAATGAAGATGAATTATTGAAATACACACATACTGCCTATTTAAAATCAAAACAGATGAAAGTATTAGTTGATGATTTATTTGAGTATACTAAAGTCAGACAATCTAATGTACCGTTAAATGCTATTACATTTGACATGAATCAATTGATTGAACAACTTACTGTAGATTATGAACTCGAAGCATCCAAAAAAGATAAGTTAATAAATTTTATACCTCAAGAAGACTCGTTAATGATGATAGGAGATACCGAAAAATTAGTAAGGGTGTTTGATAACCTTCTATCTAATGCTTTGAAATATGGCGTTAACGGTTCACAAATAATTATAACATCTGATAAAATTGGAAACGAAGTAGTTATAGTCGTAAAAAATGATGGTGATCCTATACCTCAAGAAGCTTTAGACCATTTATTTGATCGTTTTTACCGCGTTGAAGAGTCTCGTTCACAACAAACTGGAGGTACTGGTCTTGGACTAGCCATAGCTCAAAGTATTGTTTCTCTTCACGGTGGATATATATACGCTAAATCAAATAAAAATTGGACTTCTTTTACTATACATCTACCTTTAGCACCGGCACAATAACCTAACCATTTTTAGAGTCTTTAATGAACCTATTGTTTTATATAATAGAATTTGTTAAATTAGGTTCAGTTAAAATTAGGAGTGTACTATCTATGACACAATCAAATAAATACAAATATAAGGTAGTTGTCTTACTTATTATTTTGTCAGTATTCCCAATTCATGTGTTAGCTGCAAGCAACGAACTTGATATTCCAGCTAAATCTGCTATTGCGGTTGATTTTGACACGGGCAAAATTTTATATGAGAAAAACAGTAGTGAAGTACTACCTATCGCTTCAATGACAAAACTGATATCTGCCTATCTTGTATACGAATCCGTAAAAACTGGAAAAATAAGTTGGAATGATTCTGTTCCTTTTGATGATACTCTTATCAAAATGACTGAAAATCCTGACTTATCAAATATTCCTATAAAAAAAGAATTAACTTATACTGTTGAAGATAGCCTTAAAGCTATGCTCATTTCTTCAGCTAATGTTTCTACTACTGGTCTTGCCAGACTAATATCCGGTACTGAACAGGCTTTTGTTGACCAAATGAACCTCAAAGTAGATGAATGGGGAATCAAGGATGCTCACTTTATCTCTGCATCCGGCCTTGATACTCAAGATTTACCAAAAGAAGATCGATATCCTAACTCAAAAGATGACGATGCCAACATGATGTCCGCAAAAAGTATGGTCATTGTCGCAAAACATTTGATTACTGATTATCCAGAAGTATTAGATATTACAAAACAATCTCACTATACTTTGTTTCAAGGGACTAAAGATGAGCAAACTTATTGGTCTTCAAATTTGATGTTGCCTGATTTATATTACTATACTAAAGGTGTAGATGGATTAAAAACTGGTACAACCCCTAATGCAGGAGCTTGTTTTATTGGCTCAACAGTTCAAGATGGACATCGTATCATAACTGTTGTCATGAATGTTGATGAGAAATATAGTCGTTTTGAAGTTACAAAAAATATCTTAAAACATATTGAAACATATTGGGAATACCAGGAAGTTAACAAAGCTGGTTCAAACGCTATTGTTGAGAAAGCAGATGTACCTAATGGAAAAGTTGAAACTGTTCCTTTAATTATAAAAAACTCAAGTTCTTTATGGGTAAACAAACAAACCAGTGAATTAAAACAGGTGTTTAATCAAAAAAACGATAAACTTTCGGCACCGCTTAAAAAAAATGTTATCGTTGGACAGCAAGTTACGACTGATATAAACGACAAGCTTGGCTATCTCGATCAAAAAGACACTGGGCAAGCAACTAGTGATGTGATGACAAAAACTGACGTATTAAAAGCGAATATTTTTGTCAGAGCATGGCGATCAATAAAGAACAGCATAAAATAATGCTGTTTTTTATTTTATTAATTCTATGAATAGAAAAAGAGGAATAGCTAATGAAAAAATCACGTATGGAATATGATAAATTAAAAAGAAAACAAAAATGGATAGGTTTGTTATTCTTCTTGATTGGAAGTTTAATCACCATTAGTATCATTATTACAGTAATAGCATTGTACCCTAACGAATTGACATCTCTTGTAAAAACACACGTGACATCTCAATCAACTTCTAGTTCTAGTACATCCGTTGACGATAAACCAACATCTACTGATTCGTCAGAACCGTTACAACAAACTCATACATTTACTCCTAGAACTAATTTTGCCGAAAATACAGAGACTCCACTTCTACTAAAACCATTAAAAGACAAACTAGAACAAGATATTGCATCCAGAGAATTATCAGGAACTTTACTCGCAATTAAAAATAATCAAGTTGTAATGTACAACTCATTTGGTTATGCAACTGATGTCCCTTGGAAGGCCCAAGAAAGCACTTATATGATTGCATCGATTCAAAAATTTTATACAGCATTACTTATATCGACTCTCATATCAGAAAATAAATTGTCATTAGATACTACTTTAAATAAATTCTTTCCGGAAATACCGGGTAGCGATCAGATTACAATTGATAGTATGTTATCTATGACATCGGGATTGAAATTAGATACTGGAAAAGCCCCAACTTCAATTAAAACCCAAAAGGATTGGGAAAATTATATATTAAAAACAACAACACATCAAAATTCTACAGAGTGGGACTATTCTCCTGTTAATTTTGGATTATTAGCAATGATTATTGAGAAAATTACAGGCATATCTTATGCAGACTATTTTAATAAAACAGTGAAAAAACCACTGGATCTAAAAGAAACTGGTTTTTATACTGAACTGTCAGATAATTCTCACCTCGTTCCTGTATATGAAGAAAATGGAACTGCAGCAAAAAATGAGATACCTGATTATGCTTATGTAAGAGAATTAGGAACAGGAAACATGTATACATCCCCCAAAGACTTTGCAATAGTTGTTCAAGCACTAATGGATGGAAGATTTGAAGATTTAAATAATATTAAAGCAGCCTGGTTAAAAGCTACTCCTTATGGTACAACTTATTATAAATCCGGTCTTTACAGAAAAGTACTCGATGAAAACGGACCAACCATTTTCTGGGGACACGGTATTTTTAGGGGCTATGAACCCACTGTGATTTTTAATAATGACGCCAGTGACATGGTTATTTATTTCAGTAATCAATACTTAACCAATAAATCGAATACCATCGCAACAAAAGAATTTTATGATATCATTTCTCAAAATGTCACCTTCAATCAATAAAGGAGATTCTTATCAATGGATGTCATACGTTTAATTAATTTAGCAAAAAAAGAACCAAAATCTCTAGAAGAAATGGGGTTAAAACTAGCCGAAGAAACTGGTGAAGTAGCCGAAGCAATTTTAAAATATAAAAAATCCAGTGGCAGTCAATACAAACATGGTACATTAGATGATTTAAAGGAAGAGTGTGCTGACACTTTACTTGTAGCTTTATCCTTATATTTTCAACTAGAAGGTAGCTCCATAGATGAACTAAACAGTATCATTGAGATAAAAGCTGATAAATGGGAAAAGCACATGCAAATTAAAGAGTAGTTGACATCACTACGAAAAGTAGCTATAATTTCTGATAAATAGACTAAATATGAAAGACTAGTATTTATTACGTGTGTTTAAAGAGAGTTAGCGGTTGGTGTGAGCTAATAACAACAAATAAAGAATCCACTTTCTATGATTATCTAACGAACTCATAAGAACTAAGTTAGATCGGCAAAATAGCAAACCGTTAATAATTGCTTATAGAGACAATTATTTTGTCTAAAATTTGGGTGGTACCGCGAATTCAATCTCTCGCCCCAGAAGGTCATAGGCTTTCTGGGGCGAGAGTTTTTTATTTATTTAAAATATTAAGGAGGAAATAATAATGTTAGATTTAAAATTTATACGTCAGAATACTGAATTAGTCAAAGAAAAACTAATGACACGTGGTGTTGAAGGAGAAAAGATTGATGATTTTGTTCGTCTTGACCAAGAACGCCGTGATAACTTAGTAAAAGTCGAAACATTAAAAAAACATCGTAACGATGTATCACAAGATATCGCAAAATTAAAACGTGAAAGACAAAATGCTGATGATAAAATTCAAGAAATGAAACAAGTTAGTGAAGATATAAAAGTGCTGGATAAGCATATCCATACCATTGATGAACAACTAGAGTATATCGCTCATACCTTACCTAACTTACCAGCCGAAGGAGTTCCCGTTGGTAATAACGAAGATGAAAATATTGAATTAAGAAAATGGGAAACACCAAAACAATTTGATTTTGAGGCTAAGCCTCATTGGGAAGTTGCGGAAGAATTAGATATTCTTGATTTCGAACGTGGGGCTAAGGTTTCTGGTAGTCGATTCCTTTTCTATAAAGGTGCCGGAGCAAGATTAGAACGTGCCGTATATAACCTAATGCTAGATACTCATATCTATGAACACGGGTATACTGAAATGATTCCACCATACATTGTTAATGACAAATCAATGTTTGGTACTGGACAATTCCCTAAATTTAAAGAAGATGTTTTCCAATTAGAAAACTCAAATTACACATTAATCCCAACAGCAGAAGTACCATTAACAAACTATTATCGTGATGAAATCTTAGATAATGATACCTTACCTGTTTACTTCACTGCTTTAAGTCCTGCTTTTCGTTCAGAAGCTGGTAGTGCTGGTAGAGATACTCGCGGTTTGATTAGATTACATCAATTCAACAAAGTGGAAATGGTGAAATTTAGTAAACCGGAAACATCTTATGAAGAATTAGAAAAAATGACAAATAATGCTGAAGCTATTCTACAGAAATTAAATTTACCATATCGTGTAATTATTTTATGTACAGGTGATATGGGGTTCTCAGCAGCGAAAACATATGATATCGAAGTTTGGATTCCAACTCAAGAAACATATCGTGAAATCAGTTCTTGTTCTAACTGTGAGGATTTCCAAGCAAGACGTGCGAAAATTCGTTACAGAGACGAAGAAGAGAAAGTGCAATACGTTCATACACTTAATGGATCAGGTTTAGCGGTCGGACGTACTGTTGCAGCTATTTTAGAGAACTACCAAAATGAGGATGGTAGTGTGACTATACCAGAAGCACTTGTACCTTACATGGGTGGTATGACTAAAATTACGAAATAACGAAATAACTAAATAACTAAATAACTTTTCAAGTGAAAATCACTCAATTACAAAACAAAAATCCCATGAAATCAGTTTTGAAAAACTGATTTCATGGGATTTTTCTATTTTAAGACTTGTGGGTCAAACTCTTTTACTTAATGTCTGTCATCATCATACTATCTGTGAGTTCTAAATATTCTGCCATTACTTTTTTTGTTTTTATCAATTAACACTAATTCATCTACTTAACCTTCTGTAATATAAAGTATAAGCAATATCTGGTCCAACATGCCCTAATCCAATAATTCCTACTTTACTCAAATATAATCCTTTCTTTCTAAAAAAAGAGGCAGGAAAATCCCGACCTCTTTTGATCCATTTTATGAAATTGAATAATTTGGTGCTTCTTTAGTAATTTGAACATCATGAGGATGAGATTCTCTTAAACCAGCACCACTCATTTCAACAAATTGTGCGTTGTCTCTTAGCTCTTTTAAGTTACCAGCTCCAACATAACCCATTCCGGCACGTAAGCCTCCCAGCATTTGGAAGATAATATCTTGTACACTACCTTTGTACGCTACACGACCTTCAATACCTTCGGGAACTAATTTGTTTGCTTCATTAACAGAACTTTGGAAATAACGGTCACTTGACCCTTTTTCCATAGCTCCTAAAGAACCCATTCCACGGTATGTTTTAAAACGACGACCTTGGAAAATTTCAAATTCACCTGGAGACTCATCTGTTCCAGCTAACATTGAGCCTAACATGACAACATAACCACCAGCTGCCAATGCTTTTACGATATCTCCAGAGTACTTAATACCACCATCAGCGATGATTGTACGACCATATTCACGAGCAACGCCTGCTGCATCATAAATAGCTGTTAATTGTGGGACACCAACACCTGCGACAACACGTGTTGTACAGATTGATCCTGGTCCAATCCCCACTTTAACAACATCAACACCTACATCATATAACGCTCGAGTAGCTTCAGCAGTCGCAACGTTTCCTGCAATTAATGTAACATCTGGAAAGGCATCGCGAATTTCTTTAATTTTACGAATAACGCCCGCGCTATGTCCATGAGCAGTATCAATAACTAACGCATCAACACCAGCTTCAATTAAAGCTCCAGCTCTCTCAAATGTGTCACTTGTTACACCAACAGCTGCTGCAACTAATAAACGTCCATGCTCGTCTTTTGCGGCATTAGGAAATTCAATCACTTTTTCAATATCTTTAATCGTAATTAACCCACTTAATCGACCTTTAGCATCTACGATAGGTAATTTTTTCTATTTTATGTTGTTGAAGGATTTTTTCTGCATCTTTTAAAGATGTTCCAACTGGAGCTGTTACGAGACCTTCTTTTGTCATAACATCTTTAATCATTAAATTATAGTCAGTCACAAAACGTAAATCACGGTTTGTTAAAATACCAACTAATGTTCTATTTTCTAATGTATCTACAATGGGTACACCACTAATACGATATTTAGCCATTAAATGCTCTGCATCACTTACCTTGTGTTCTGGTGTTAAAAAGAATGGATCGATAATAACGCCACTTTCAGAACGTTTTACTTTTCTTACCTCATCTTTTTGTTGCTCTACGCTCATGTTTTTATGGATAACACCTAAACCACCTTGTCTAGCCATAGCAATTGCCATTTTACTGTCTGTAACAGTATCCATACTGGCACTCATAATTGGAATATTCAACTTAATCTTAGATGATAATTCAACACTTAAATCGACATCGTTTGGCAATACATGACTTTCAGCTGGAATTAATAGAACATCATCAAATGTATACCCTTTTTTTGAAAATTTAGTTTCCCAATTTGACATTAGAAATTCGCACTCCTTTAATTTTGTTTTATTAACAAACTTACCAAATAATCTGTTATTCGTCAATCTTATATAAACGAAAAACCAAACAAATTTTCTTTAAAAAATGTTTGGTCTTCTTATTTTTAAGGACGTAAGAACATACTTCCTTGAATATTGTATTTTTTCTTTAATAAGTAACGGATACCAAATGCTACCACACCTAAAATAAGCGTTAAAACTGGGTCAAGTGAAGGATTGATTGCATGTGGGATAAACGCAGATAATGAAAAAATCATTAACCACGGGATAAAACATAGTGCCATAATCCCACCTGTCTTCCATACACCAGGTCGTTTACTTCTATCAGCTCCTGGCATATCGTATATATAAATATAACGATAGATTAAGTAAAATGATAGACCACCTGACATCGCACCAATCGTGATACTTAATATGCCTTGTGTCGGTTGTGGTGATCTAGATACCATGGTTAAGATACCTGTCATAACTGATAAAAAAGTAAATAGCAATAAGCTATTATCTAACCACATCGAACCAAAATTAGTTTTAAGTGGTGCTGCTGGCTTTGTTGTTATAAATACAACAGCTTCTGTTGGCGTACCATATAAGTGTTTCGCTGTCAGACCAGTTTTTTGTCCTTCTACAAGTTCTTTTAACATAGTATTGAATGTTTCTATTTTTTGGCGTTCATCAACTTCTACGCCTTCTTCATCAAGTATCTTTTTTAAATCAAATATAAACTGATCATTTTTTTTAGTTAATTTTTTTTCTAATTCACGGTTTTCTGCAACTTTTTGTTGCAATTCTTCATTTGTTAACTCAGACATACTCTTGTCACCTATTCTTTCCATTAAACATTAAAACGGAACAACATTACGTCGCCATCTTGTACAACGTAATCTTTCCCTTCTAAACGTACACGTCCAGCATCTTTTGCTGCACTCATGCTGCCGTATTCTTTTAAATCTATAAACGATACAGTTTCAGCACGGATAAAGCCACGCTCGAAATCTGTATGAATAATACCCGCACATTCGGGTGCTTTCATCCCTACTTTAAATGTCCAAGCACGTACTTCTTGTTCTCCAGCTGTAAAGTAAGTTGCTAACCCTAATAAATGATACGCTGTACGAATTAATTTATCTAAACCTGATTCTTCAATACCTAATGCTTCTAAGAAATCTTTTTTATCATCTTCATCAAGTTCAGCTATTTCTTCTTCAGCTCTTGCACATACAGTAATCACTTCTGCATTTTCAGTTGCTGCAAATTCTTTTACTTGTTTGACATAATTATTATTTTCAACATCTGCTATCTCATCTTCAGCCACGTTGGCTACATATAGTACAGGTTTAGTTGTTAATAGGAATAATCCTTTAACAATTGGTAATTCATCATCTGTAAATTCAATCGATCTAGCAGATTTACCTTCTTCCAATACTGGCTTAATTTTTTCTAAAACAGCTAGTTCTGCTACTGCTTCTTTATCTTTTGTCTTAGCTATTTTTGAGACACGAGCTAAACGTTTGTCAACTGATTCTAAATCCGCTAACACTAACTCTAAATTAATCGTATCAATATCTGCTAATGGATCAACACGACCTTCAACGTGTGTGATGTTATCATCATCAAAACAACGCACGACATGACAGATAGCATCAACTTGACGAATGTGACTTAAGAATTTATTTCCTAACCCTTCACCTTTACTTGCTCCTCTAACAATCCCTGCAATGTCAGTAAACTCAAATGTTGCAGGTACTGTTTTTTTAGGTTTTACTAATTTTGTTAATTCTTCCAAACGATAATCTGGTACTTCCACCATTCCCACATTTGGATCAATCGTTGCAAAAGGATAGTTAGCCGCTTCTGCACCCGCTTTTGTAATTGCATTAAATAAAGTTGATTTTCCAACATTAGGTAACCCAACTATTCCGGCTGTTAATGACATATTTATTTCCACTCTTTCTCTTAAATTCTTTAAATTAGTCTTCTTTCTTCTCCAACACTTTTTTCATTTTCTTCTCAAATTCTCGTCGAGGCATCATGACAATATGCTGACAATTTAAGCATCTTATTTTGATATCCATTCCCATACGAATTATTTCCCATCGATTCGTTTGACAGGCATGTGGTTTTTTCATCTCGACAACGTCACCTAAATCATACATATGAACATCTCTCCTCGATTTTTGTCATACTACGTGATATATCTTAACACAGTTCTATTATATTTATACTAGTTTTCGTGTGATTTTTGATACTAAATTAATCAAATTGAATGTCTAAAATATCTAAAATTCTAGTCAAATCGGAATTAGATAAATATTCTATTTCTATTTTACCTTTTCCTTCTTTTTCTTGAATACTAACACTTGTTCCAAATTTATCCATTAATCGCTCTTCACTTTCAGTGATATAGTATGGCTTTGGAGTCTGTTCTTTCTTTTTAGAGGAGTCTTTTTTAGTCACGTCATTCATCTGGTTGACAATTTGTTCCAATTGTCGAACTGTTAATCCTTCTTTAATTGCCCTATTTGCTACGATTAAAATATCTTCTTTTTTCTTCAATCCTAGTAACGTTCTAGCTTGTCCCATTGATAGAGATTCATTTTGTACTAAATCTTTCACTACTTTAGGCAAACTTAATAAACGTAGGTAATTTGCTATGTATGGACGACTCTTTCCTAATTTTTCAGATAGCTCAACCTGTGTTAAATCAAGATTTTTCATTAACATTTCATAAGCTTCTGCTTCTTCTAACGGATTTAAATCTTCTCTTTGCAAGTTTTCTAATACAGCCACTTGCATCATACGCGCTTCATCAAACTCGCGTACAATCGCTGGGATTGTTTCTTTACCAGCAAGTTTCGATGCTCTAAAACGGCGTTCACCTGCAATAATTTCATATCCTTTAACAGATGACTTTCTCACTATAATAGGTTGAAATACACCTGATTGCTTAATCGAATCAGCTAATTCTTCTAACGCTTTTTCATCAAATGTTTTCCGAGGTTGATATGGGTTTGGTCTCAAATCAGATAATGGCAAATCTTGAACCGTTTCAGATTGAATGTCAACCTCTTCTATTGTTGATAAATCTTGAAATAATGCATCAATTCCTCGTCCTAATCCTTTATTCGGCTTGCTCACGATTCATCACTTCCTTTGCTAGTGCTTGATACACTTCTGCACCTCTAGATTTTGGATCATAATCAATAATCGCTTTACCGTGACTAGGTGCTTCAGACAATCTTACATTTCTTGGAATAATAGTGTCATATACTCGCTCTCTAAAATAAGTTCGAACTTCTTCTACTACTTCTGAACCTAAATTCGTCCTAGCGTCATACATCGTCAACAACACACCTTCTATACGTAAATCCGGATTAAAGTGTTTTTGTACTAAACGTATCGTATTTAACAATTGGCTTAATCCTTCTAGTGCATAATATTCACACTGAACAGGAATTAAAATGGAATCACTCGATGTAAATGAATTGATTGTTAAATGGCCTAACGATGGTGGACAATCAATTAATATATAATCATATTTATCTTCCACTTCTTTTAGAGCGAGTTTCAATCTTGATTCTCTTGCCATCATAGATGTTAACTCAATTTCTGCTCCAGATAGTTGAATCGTCGCTGGTGCGATATCCATTCCTTCTCTATTTGTTTGTTGAATGACTTCAGTGATGGGAACTTCATTAACTAAGACATCATAAATGTCTTGAGATACATCCGCTTTACGTATGCCTATACCACTTGTCGCATTTCCTTGTGCATCCATATCTACTAATAATACTTTTTTCCCTTCGTACGCTAAACACGCACCAAGATTGACTGTAGTGGTCGTTTTACCAACTCCACCTTTTTGGTTTGCTACAGAAATAATTCTAGCCATAATAGGTCCCTCCGTTTCTTACTCATTGTGTCTAATGATTCATCAGGCACCTTTATTTTTATACTAATGGTTTTTTATTTGGTAATCCTGCTTTACGAGGATATTTATTTGGTGTAACTTTCTTTTTATCTATTTCAATAATAAATCGTTCATCTTCTGTTATAGGCAAACTAACCTCATGTTCTGATACAACTTTACCACCAAGTGTTGCTATTGCTTTTTTAGCTTCAACTAATTCTTCCTCACTTTTAGCAGCTTTCATCGCTAAAAATTGACCGTCTTTCTTTACTAACGGTAAGCATAATTCTGCTAACACATTTAACCTAGCTACCGCTCTAGCTGTCACTAAATCAAATGTTTCACGAAATTCTTTATTTTGTCCAAAATCCTCTGCTCTTGAATGATATAAATTAACTTGTTCTAATCCTAATTCGTTAGTAAGCTCTCTTAAAAATTTAATTCGCTTATTTAAAGAATCTACAATTGAAATTTCCATATTAGGAAAAGCTATTTTTAGTGGTATACTAGGAAAACCTGCTCCTGATCCAACATCACATAAACTTAAACCATCTCTTGTCATATCTCGTTCAAAAGCTAATGTTAGTGAATCGTAAAAGTGTTTTAAATAAACATCTTCTTTTTCAGTAATTGCTGTTAAGTTGATTTTCTCATTCCATTCAACAAGCCGTTTGAAATACAATTCATACCGAGCCATTTGCTCGTCATTTAACTCTATCCCATGTTCTTTCAAACTATTTTTAAACTCTTCTGGGGTCATCTTCATTCTCCTTCATGTGAAACAAAATAGTGTTTCACGGATAAATACACTTTATCGTATCTACAGAAAAAGTTCAATGGCGAGAACTTGTTTTTAATAAAAAAAGCAAACTTAACTAATACATAAGTTTGCTGTTAATCTAATATTATTTCCCAAATGTTTCACGTGGAACATTTTAACTTGT
The DNA here is from genome assembly GCF_001870205.1 of Vagococcus teuberi. Taxonomy (NCBI): domain Bacteria; kingdom Bacillati; phylum Bacillota; class Bacilli; order Lactobacillales; family Enterococcaceae; genus Vagococcus; species Vagococcus teuberi. Next base: position 2,160,367 of record NZ_CP017267.1, read on the forward strand.
TCTAATATTTTCAAAATACGCTCTTAAAAAACCCACTATTTTTACTCTTTTTTCATCAATAGTATTTAGTGTTGATTCAATGTCTCTAATAAAACTATTAATTGCGTCGGGAGTTACATCTTCATAATAAAAATAGTTATATCTTCTTTGTTGAAATCCTCTCAATTCCTTTATTAGACACTTAAAATCTCTAAAAAATTCCTCTTGTATAAATGGTTCATATTGATCTAATTTGTTATCTAATTCATTTAAATATTCACTACTTTTCACTATTCCTTCTTGAATTAATTTTATATAAGTTTCTTCTAAACTTGTTTCCGTATTCTCATGTAGCAACTGTAAACTACCTTTCACACTTTTCGTTTTATCGATTGTTTTTTGTAATAAATCAAACAAGTTCCAAAACAAATTGTATTCTTTTTCATATTGCTTTTGTGTCATGAATATAAAGCTTTCTTGTTTAGCAGAAAGTTTACTAATATCTTTATCTTGCTTTGTTTGTTTTTCTGTTATTTTTTTATTTACCTGATTAGTCAAGTATATGGAAAAACTACTTAATAAAATAGCAATAATTCCAATAATAATTGATACACTCGTCATAGTATTCACCTCTAATTCTATTATATCAAAGTATCGTTCCTTTTGTGATTTATTTAAAATAAAAAAGACCTATTTCTAGGCCTTTTCACTGTCTATCTTTGCTATTTTACCTTGTTCGATATAAACCATCAAAATACTTATATCTGAAGGATTAACGCCACTTATTCGACTTGCTTGAGCAATTGTTTCAGGGCGGATTTTTTCTAATTTTTGAACTGCTTCTGTTGCTAAGCTGTTTATTGCCTTATAATCAATATTTTCTGGGATACGTTTTGCTTCCATACGTTTTAATTTTTCAACTTTATCTTTGGCTTTTTTGATGTACCCTTCATACTTCACTTGAATTTCCACTTGTTCAATCACATAACGCGGAAGTTCTTTTTCAGGACTTGGAATAAACGCACTCAAATCATAATAAGTTATCTCAGGTCGTTTTAGAAAGTCACGAGCTAATATACCATCTTTTAATGGTGCCAATCCTCTTTCTTCAAGGAATGTTTGGATTTCTTGTGTTGGCTTCAATCTAATCTTTCCTAAACGTTCTAATTCATTTTCTACCATCTCTTTTTTCTCTTGATACTGAGCAAAACGCGTATCATCAACTAACCCGATTTCATACCCCATATCTGTTAAACGTAAATCAGCATTATCATGACGTAATAGTAAACGATATTCAGCACGAGATGTTAATAAACGATATGGCTCATTTGTTCCTTTTGTTACTAAATCATCTATCAATACACCTATATAAGCATCACTTCTTTTTAAGATAAATGGTTCTTTACCTTGAATCTTTAATGCAGCATTAATCCCTGCCATTAACCCTTGACAAGCCGCTTCTTCATAACCTGATGTTCCATTTGTCTGTCCCGCTGTATAAAGACCAGAGATTTTCATTGTTTCAAGAGTTGGACGTAATTGATGTGGAACAACTACATCATATTCAATCGCATAACCACTACGCATAATTTTAGCTTGTTCTAACCCTTCAATACTCTGAACCATCTCTTTTTGCACATCTTCTGGTAATGACGTTGATAATCCTTGTACATAGACTTCTTCAGTATGTTCTCCTTCTGGCTCTAAAAAGATTTGATGACGTGGTTTATCACTAAAACGCACAATTTTATCTTCAATGGATGGACAATATCTTGCGCCCACTCCTTCCACAATCCCAGTAAACATAGGTGCTCGGTGTAGATTATCACGAATCAATGTGTGAGTATCTAAATTCGTGTAAGTTAACCAACAAGGTAATTGATCTGTCCGATAGTTTTCATCATGACTTTCAAAGCTAAAATGATTTGGTTGCTTGTCTCCTGGTTGTTCTTCTGTCACCGAATAATCAATTGTGCTTGATTTTACGCGCGGTGGTGTGCCCGTTTTGAATCGTTCAATCTCTAAACCAATCTCTTTTAAGTTATTTGCTAATCCGATAGACGGTAGTGAATTGTTGGGTCCTGATGAATATTTTAATTCACCAATAATAATTTCTCCACGTAAAGCAGTTCCTGCTGTAATGATGACTGCCTTACTTGTATATTGTGTTCCTGTACTTAACTCAACACCATAACACACATCATCTTTGACTAATAATTTTTCAACGATTCCTTGTTTGACTACCAGATTATCTTCTTTTTCTAGTGTATGTTTTAATTCAGATTGATATGCATGTTTATCCGCCTGTGCTCGTAAGGCTCTTACAGCTGGACCTTTACCTGTGTTGAGCATACGCATTTGAATATAAGTTTTATCAATATTTCTCCCCATCTCTCCACCTAACGCATCAATTTCGCGAACCACTACTCCTTTAGCTGGTCCTCCGATTGATGGATTACATGGCATAAAACCAATCATATCTAAATTCAATGTCACAAGTAACGTACTCATGCCCATTCTTGCTGCTGCTAACGACGCTTCAGAACCCGCATGACCACCACCGACGACAATGACATCATAATCTCTTATTTCAGTATTTTCCATTACGTTAATCTCCTTATTTTCCTAAACAGAACTGACTAAATAACTGGGTAATTAATTCATCTTGAACATTCTCGCCCATAATTTCTCCCAGTAAATCCCATGCTCTTGTCATATCAATTTGTAACAAATCAACAGGCATATCAACTTCTATTCCTTCTAATACTTCATCAAGAGCCATATCAGCTTGTTCTAGCAGTGCTACGTGTCTTGTGTTGGAAATATATGTTGCATCTTTTTCAGACGTGTTAGAAGCAAAGAATGTGTCTTTTATTAACTGTTCTAATAAATCAATGCCTCTACCTTCTAAAACTGATATTGGTAAGAATGGTGTTTCCCCTAATAAATTTTGTAATTCATCTTTATCTAATTTATTTGGTAAATCATTTTTGTTCAGTAATACAATACGTTGCATATCTTTTGTTAAAGAGATTAGTTCACGATCCATCTCTGTAATAGATTCGCTTTGATTTAACACAAGTAACACTAAATCTGCTTCAGATAATGCTTTCCGACTTCGTTCTACCCCTATTCTTTCAACAATATCTTCTGTTTCACGAATACCTGCAGTATCAATTAATTTTAATGGTACACCACGAACATTAACAAATTCCTCAATAACATCTCTAGTTGTTCCTTCAATATCAGTCACAATCGCTTTATCTTCTAGTAATAAATCGTTTAAAAGACTAGACTTTCCAACATTTGGACGCCCAATAATAGCAGTTGCTAATCCTTCTCGCAATATCTTTCCTTGTGTTGCTGTTTCTAATAAATGAGCAATATCTTCTTTTACTTCTAGTGCTTTTTCTTTCATAATTTTAGTCGTCATCTCTTCGACATCATCATACTCAGGGTAGTCAATATTAACCTCTACTTGTGCTAAGGCCACCAACAATTTTTGTCTTAATGAATGAATTAACTGTGATAAACGACCATCTAATTGTCCCAGAGCTAAATCCATTGATTCATTTGTTTTAGCCTGTATTAAATCCATTACAGCTTCTGCTTGGGATAAATCCATACGACCATTTAAAAATGCACGCTTCGTAAATTCACCTGGTTCTGCTAATCTTGCTCCCTGTCTTAGTAATAGTTGTAAAATCTGATTCGCTACTACCATCCCACCATGACAATTAATTTCTACAATATTTTCGCGTGTAAAAGTCTTAGGCTCTAACATCACGGAATACATCACTTCGTCTAACACTTGATTCGTTTTAGGGTCTTTTATGTGTCCGTAGTGAATCGTGTGAGTAGGTACTTTTGTTAAATCTTTTTCTTTATAATTCGTCACACTTTGAGCAATTGTCACCGCATCATCACCACTCAAACGGACAATACTAATAGCACCTTCACCTGGTGGAGTTGAAATGGCAGCAATCGTGTCAAACTCTTTAGTAATATTCATTCTTACCTTCCTTTCTTAAAAAGTGCATATAAAAAAGCGCCCACTCCACCCCTTCACCTATGCAAAAAAGCATATACAAAAAAGTAGATAAGCACTTTGACTGCTATCTTATTTATAATCATAAAAATAATAGCATACTCTTAATCTATTGACAATGTATTAAACCGCGAAAAAAATAAGCCACACAAGAAATTTATGACTTATTTTGATGCAATTATTCAGATACTGATGCTGTTCTTAAGTTAAAGTAATCACCATATAAATGATAACTCATTCCTTTAATATTAGGATTAATTAAATAATTTGATGCACTTTGATAAAGAGGTACTTGTGCTGCATTGTCTTTAATTAAGATTTCTTCTGCTCTTTTATAATCTTCAAATTGTTTATCTGAATTATTTGCATTGACTGTTTTGGCATCATTCACTAATTTATCAAATTCCTCATTTTTGTATTCGCCATAGTTATAAGAAGAATCACTCTTATAAAGATTAAAGTAAGAATCTAAATCACTACTTCCAGCTATCCAACCTGAAAGTGACATTTCAAAATCTTTTTTCGTTCTAGATTCTAATAAATTATTCCTTGGTTGAGCTTTTATCTCTACTTTTAATCCCTCTAAACTATCTTCTAATTGACTTTGGACATATTCAGATATCTTTTTACCATTTTCATCATCAGAGGCTAATAACGATACTACGACCTTATCACCTAAATCTTTTTTAGCTAGGTTCCATTCCTTTTTAGCTTCGTCCAAATTATGTTCTAGATAGTCGCCACTAAATTCACGAAAATCAGTAGACGTTTCAGGATTAGCATATAGATTTCGTGGAATTAGGCCATTTAATGGCTTTGATCCATCATTTAAAATATTCTCTGTTAAGGTCTTTTTATCTATTGCTTGAGCAAATGCTTTACGTAAATGCTCATTAGCTGTCGGTAAATCTTTTGCTTTATTAAAATCTAAATAATAATTGGCCACATCAGAATGAGTTACATATCCCTTATCTTCTTTATTTTGCGCTACATACTGACCTGTGATACGCACTAAATCCAACTCGCCTGATTGATATAGATTTATACCTGTATTATCATCTTTGATCGTGCTTACTTTTACTTCTTCTAATTTTACCGCATCCGCATCGTAATACTCTTTGTTCTTTTTCAACGTCCAAGTGTCTGACGTACTATCCCAATCTGCGATAACAAATGGCCCACTATAGATTAAATGTTCGCTGTCAATACCATAGTCCTTGCCTTCTTCTTTGACGTATTTTTCATTTTGAGGTGCTAACCAACCAATAGAAACAACCGTTAGAAATGATGGTTGTGCTTGAGTCAATTCAACCACAAATTCTGTTTCACTTGGTGCTGAAATTCCTAATTCAGAAACATCTGTTTTGCCATTTCTAATGTCTTGGCTATTTTTCACATTGTCTAATAAATAAGCATTAGGTCCAAGGGTTTCTGGATTGACTAATTTTTTCCAAGCATAAACAAAATCATTTGATGTAATAGGCTCACCATTACTCCAGTTGATGTCTTTTTTCAAAGTAAATTTATATGTTAATCCATCGTCACTAATATCCACTTTTTCTGCTAATCCAGGAATTGGTGTACTATCATCATCAAATCGATATAGCCCTTCAAATAAGTGTTGCACCATCGTAAAAGTATTTTTATCCGTTGTTTGTGTTGTGTCTAATGTTGAAATTGGTGCTGGTGAGCTAATTTCTATCACCTGACTTACTTTACCAGTTTCTTTTTTACCACTCTTTTCTTTCATTTCTCCTCCACTACACGCTGTTAATACAAGTGTTGTTAGAGCTAAACCCACAATCCATTTCTTTTTCATTTATTCCCCTCCATATTTGACCTATCTTTACAAACGTCTAACTCTTCTTTTCTGGTTGAACATGACTAAATTATGATTAGGAGCTAGAAAAGTGTAAACAAAAAAACTCCCATCCTTCTTTATAAAAGGACGAGAGCTTGCTATTTAGCTATCGCGGTACCACCTTAATTGGCTTTATAAAAAAGCCCACTTTCCCAGTACTATCATACTGTCACGCTATAACAGGCGTCCCTGAATTGATCTTAACTTATTCAACCAATCTGTTCAAAGGCCATTTTCCTTTTCCTATCACTATCTCTTTCCACCAAGCGAGACTCTCTTTAAGCTATCAAAAAAGTACTTTCCTTATCATCACATTTTGTCAATTAATGTTTGTAAAAGGATTATATCATATAATTTATTTTCGTCAATAAAAAGAGGGATAAAAAAAGTCACGCCATTTTAGGCATGACTAGATAACATCTTATTTTTTTAATTCAACAACCAAATAGCGATGGGGTTCATTACCTTCAGAATGTGTTTTTATATCTTTTTCATTAGACAAAAGGGAATGAACTTGTTTACGTTCAAAAGCAGGCATTGGTTCTAAAAACACTGGCTGGGAAGTATTTCTTACCTTATTAACAGCTTGGTGAGCCAATCTTTTCACCACTATCTCACGTCTTTCACGGTAATCACCGACATTTACAATAACAGTTAAACGATTTTTAACCAATCGATGAATATAAACTTGTGATAAATATTGAATAGCATTTAATACTTTTCCATGCTTTCCGATCAACAAACCTTTTTTATCTGTATCTAAGTGAAACACGACCTGATTATCATCTCTTTGTACTCGAACCATTGCTGGTGCACCCAATGCTTTTGTCATGTCTGTTAGATACAATGATAATGCTGTAATCGCGTCATCAAGTGAAACATCTTGTGATGAGGAAACTGGTACTGACTTATCTTCTTCCACTATTTCCGAGTGTGTAACAGTGACAGGTTCTTCAATAACTTCTGTGGCTATGCTGTCTTCTACTACTTCAACAATTTCTTCCACTTCTGGTTCTTTGGCAACAACTGAAACAACGGCTTCTTTCTTACCAATACCTAAAAACCCTTTTTTTCCCTCTTCAATAATGGAGATATCCGCATCGACACGATTTAGATCAAGTGAAGCCAAACCTTTTTTTATGGCTTGATCAACATTTTCTCCTGTAAATGTAGGCATAATACGAACCCCCTCAGTTTATTTTTTTCGTTTTTTTGAAGTATTTGCTTTACGCAATGCTTTTTCTAATTCTCTTTTTCGCTGTTCTTCTGCTTCTTGTTCACGTCTAAGTTTATATGGATTATTAATCAACAACGTTTGTAATACTTGGAATGCATTTGATATTACCCAATAAAGTGATAAACCACTAGCTAATTTAACACCCATAAATAAAATCATTAAAGGCATCACATAATTCATCGCCTTCATCGCACCTTGAACATTTGATTGGCTCATTGTTGTTAATCTTGTACTAATAAAAGTAAAGATAGCAGCTAGAATCGGTAAGATATATGTTGGATCTGGCTTACCTAGCTCTAACCATAAAAATGTTCCTTGTGTTAATTCTGGTATACGAGAAATTGCTTGCCACAATGCCATCATAATTGGTAACTGAACTAATAATGGTAAACATCCTGATAACGGATTAACGCCTGCTTCACTATACAAACGTTGCTGTTCTTCTTGTAACTTTCTAACTGTTTCCGAATCTTTTGATGCATATTTTTCTTGTAATTCTTTTAATTTCGGTTGTAACTCTTGTGTCTTACGCATACTTTTTGTTTGATAATGCATTAATGGTAGTAAAATTATTCTAATAATAATGGTAAAGATGATAATCCCAATCCCTGGATTTCCAAAAGACAACGCTTTAATTGCCTCACCAAAATAATACACAATATACCGATCCCATAATCCCGCACTACTTTGATTGATTTCTCCTGTACCACATCCTGTCAAAATAAAGACAAGAACAAACATGGACAGAATAAACAGCCATTTTTTCTTCTTTTTCACTGACTAACCCTCTCTTATTTCATTAAATTAGCTAATTTAAACACGTGTACGATATTTTTCTTTACTTCTTCTAAAGATAAATTAATGACTTGAGGTCTTGCAATTAATACAATATTGTAATTCGGCTGAATCATCCCTTTCATGTCGTATAAAGAAGTTCGTATTAATCGTTTCACATAATTACGTGTTACAGCATTTCCTACTTTTTTTCCTACAGATAACCCTACACGAAAATGAGTATTTTCAGGTGATTCATAGACGTACACAATAAAATTTCTATTCGCAAAAGATTGCTTATTCTCAATTATTTGTTGAAATTCTTTTTCTTTTTTAATTCGATACGCTTTTTTCATATTAAACCACTCTTATCATAGCATAAAGTCCGCTTTTTTTTAATTTATTATAAAAAAAAATCACTGATTCGTAGAGTCAGTGATTTATGCTGCTAATACTTTTCTTCCTTTACGACGTCTACTTGCTAATACACGGCGACCGTTTTTAGTGCTCATACGTTTGCGGAACCCATGAACTTTTTGACGTTTACGTTTTTTTGGTTGATATGTTCTTTTCATCCTCATACACCTCCTATAAACTAATATGCTTTCTAAATAATCACATTAGACAGACTATGACATTATACAAATAAATATCACCTTTTGTCAACTGTATTGAGATTCTTCTTGATATATACTTATCCACAAAATATAAAATTTAATGACATCCCTGTTAAAAAATGATAAGTAATAAAAAAAGATATATACTTAATCATGAGTTATCAACAAAAACACAACT
>NZ_CP017268.1 GCF_001870205.1 Vagococcus teuberi
AAGTAAAATGTGAGAGTGGTTTTCTCTCACTCCTTTTTATCTTTTTTTTGAATTTATGTATGTCAAAAACTGTTCTCTATATCTATTAAGCACGTGTTAACTTTTCTTGACTAACTCATAGCCATTTTCAATCTTCGCTTTATCTAATTCTCATCTTCCTTAAATACTATTGATAAATTATCTATCTTATTATTATAAGTATCTAAAACATAGCTTTCTATGTCACTTTCCAAACTCTTCGTAAGATTGGATTTAAGCTCTATGGTTAGCACGTTTTTAATTTGTTTTTCATTACTAGCTACTTCTGAATTCATATATAATTTTTTAATATCAAGTGGAAAGTTTGTTTTTATTATTTTGTTTTTTTCAATAATGAAGTCCTCTAGAGTCTGGGGGTCTTCCTTGACGGACGGTCTCACAGAAGTTTCTGAGTCAATCAGCTGTCGAATTAAATGTTCTAATTCTTTTCCAGATAAACTATCTGTTTCAGTAATTTGTTTAATATTTAAATCCATATTACCTAGATGATATTCTGGTAATTTATTCTGTAAACTTTGTAATTTAGTATCATTGATACTTGTATCTGATAATGTTAAATGAATTGTCTTTTTTTCTTTTGAGATTTTCTTTTCTAAAATCAGTGAGTCTTTTAATTCACTTTCAATAAATCGATTTAAATTATTTTCATTTAATGAATCTTTGACCATTGACGAAGCCGTATAAATACTAGGTATAATAATAATAATCGTCAAGATAATGAACATTGCATTTGTTGATTTCTTTTTTATTGAATCAATCTGCTTATCATGTTTTGCTTCAAAAATATAAACAGTTATAAATGTCGAAAGACTGATGAAAAAGATATTAATAACAAACAAATAGAACGCACCAAAAATATAAGTCATACTCTGAATTGAAATAGCATATCCCAATGTACAAAGAGGTGGCATAAGTGCTGTAGCAATAGCAACTCCAGGAACAATATTATTAGCAGTTTTTTTCTTAAACCCTATTACACCAGCTACTCCTCCTGTAAAAGCAATCACAACATCCCAGATTGTAGGATTTGTTCTGGCTATTATTTCACTACTTGCATAAGTAAGTGGTGAGAAAGAAAAATATAGCGTTGAAACAACTAGACTAACAATTACCTGTAGCGCTAGTAAGGTTATTGATTTTCTTAAAATGGAAGTGTCTTGAAAAGCCAAACTAATTCCTATCCCTATCACAGAAGTCATTAGAGGAGAAATAAGCATTGCTCCTATAACAATTGGTGTTGAATTCATATTCAAACCAATAGATGCAATAAAAATAGAACAAATTAGAATAATAATATCCTCGATGTTAAAATGTAATTCACTATTAATTTTCACTAAAAATGGATTATCTTTTTTATTGTATGTATTCATGTTCTCATCCTTGTATATTATATTTAAGGTTTTTATCTTTCGATTTTTAGTAGGAAACCTTATGGACCTGTTGTTATTTATTAATCTATATTTTCTCAAATAATTGAGAAAATATAGATTAATGGATTGAGGAGTGTGTTAAAAACTTACTTTCTATGACACTTATATCAAGTGGTTATGATAAGTATAACATCTGATTTTTAACTATGCATAACGTGATTTATGTTAATTCTGACAAATTTTAAATAAAACAGGTATAATTATCGTAAAATAAATTTAAAGAGGCTGACCCAAAAGTCTAAAAATAGAAAAAATCCCATGAAATAAGTTTATTAAAATCTTGATTTCATGGGATTTCTATTTTATTAGTTTAGTGATTTTTATTTAAAAAGTGACTTTTGGGTCAGTCTCAATAGCAATAATTGTTTCTAAATCAGGGTAATTTCTTCCTACTTCCCAACTTGAAACGGTTGATCTTGAAACATTTAAGATTTCTGATAATTGTTCCTGCGTCAAATTATTTTTTAATCATTGATTTTTAATTTCTTCTGAAATATTCATAAAACCTAACCTCCTTTATTTTATTATGAGTTATGATATCAAAAAACATAGCGATATTAGGTATCATCTATCATTTTATGTTTGCGACAATATGTAGATTAGTTATAAATAATGATGTTGATTTAAGAATACATAGATTTTACTTTATTTAATATTATTGTATTACTTTGTAAATCTTTGTAAGTACTTTGTAGGAAGGCTGTGTCCCTTGTTAGAGTAAGTCTGAACAGGGGTATAAGGATATAAATATCCAGAATGAGGATATAAATTACCGGTATAAGGATATAAATATCCAGAACGAGGATATAAATTACCGGTATAAGGATATAAATATCCAGAACGAGGATATAAATTACCAAAAAAGAAGCCTATTAAACTATAAAAAATTATTGTTATATCCTTATTTTATCTGTATAATATTGTCTAAGAGGTGATAATATGGAGTCTAACGAGACAGTTGTATACAGAAATGATCTAAATCTTGTACCGTTGAAAAAATTTAGATCTGTTGAAATGGATATATTTTTTGCAGTATGCAGCAAGATGAAAGATAAAGGAAACCAAGATATTCGTTTGAGTTTTGATAATTTAAAAAAGATATCAGGCCAATCAGATAAAAGTTATCGTCGATTCATACAAGATACTGATTTAATGTATCAAAAGCTGTTGACGTTAACCTATAGAACAAAAGAAAAAGGTTTAACAGAGTACTTTGTATTATTTACCAAATTTTCAATAGACGAAAATAAACAAGAAGTGTCTATCCGAGTTAATCCAGATTTAGAATACATTTTAAATGATTTACAAATTGAATTTACTAAGTATGAATTAAAAGAGTTTACAACTCTTAGTAGTAGATACACTAAGACACTTTATAGACTGCTTAAACAGTATAGAGACACTGGTTTTTATGTGGTTAATATGGATAGTTTTAGACAGATATTAGACATACCAGACAGTTATAGAATGACGGATATAGACAGACAAGTTTTGAATCCTGCAATGGAAGAGTTAAATAATATTTTTAAAAATATTAGAGTTGAAAAAATCAAAAAAGGTAGATCTGTAGTAAGACTTAAATTTTTGTTTGATAAACAGGATAAGATTGTTCAAGAGGATTTACCAAAAGTACCTATGTATAATTGGCTGAAAGGAAGTAATTAATATGTTGACGTTTGGAAAGTTTTCTAAACAGTACAATGTTCCCAGAGCATCTGTTTATTCGATAATGAATGATTTAGAGGAAACAAATATTAATTTATATAATGAGTGTGTTGACAGTTCAACAGGAACGAAGAAATTAACGGATGTAGGAATACAATACATATTAGAATTAAGAGGGATTACTTCATCTAGTGAGACACTAGAAAGACAGAAATCAGACAATGTTAATACAATTAATGTACAAGATTCAGACAAAGATGTCTTAATGGCGATAGACTTGTTAAAGAAAGAATTAGATACTCGAAATAGACAATTTGATATTCTTCAAGATAACTATAATAAGCTAGCTAAAGGGTTTAAAGAATCTAATGAAACATTGGCTGAGTTGACGAAAAATCAACAACTTTTAACTAAACAACTACAAGACAATAATTTGTATATAGAAAGTCTAAAACATAGTCAAGACAAGTCTGAGACTGTACAAGAAGAAAAAGAGACAATCTTAGACAATGAAGAAGTTGATAATAAACAAAAGAAAAAAAGCTTTTTTTCTAGGTTATTCGGCTAACTGGATATTTATATCCTTAAATCCTTAAAATATTTTGAGCAGAATTTTATACCCTAACTCACGTTTATATACCGTAAATAAATAGAGGCTGATCGAAAAGTCACTTTTTAAATAAAAATCACTAAACTAATAAAATAGAAATCCCATGAAATCAAGATTTTAATAAACTTATTTCATGGGATTTTTTCTATTTTTAGACTTTTGGGTCAGCCTCATTTATAAATTCCTCGTAGAACTTTAGTTAAAATTAAAACAATAGCACTTGTTAGTAACAAGCCCATTCCAAACCCTCTAGAAAAATCTTGAATATGAGAGCTTTTAATAAACGAGCTGATTATCATTAGTATTACTCCGACAGCACTTAAAATAATAGCTCGATTGATTATTTTTTTCTCTTTATTCTCTTTTTTTAATTCATTCATCATGATGATATCCTCCTTCACTAAATGATCTAAGGAAATATCATAAATATTACTTAATTCTACTAAACTATAAATATCAGGAATACTTCTACCTGTTTCCCAGTTAGAAATTGTTTGTCTAGAAACATGTAATGTTTGAGCAATTTCTTCTTGAGTCAAACCTGCTTGTTTACGATTATTTTTTAGTTTATCTGAAATATTCATATCAATCTCCTTATTTTTCATTGTAGGGGTAGATTATGGATAAAACAGCCTAATCCATTTGTCATATAGGCAATGTCAAATACTTTTATCATAGTATATCATTATTTGTTACGTATTTGTTTAATCATTCTCTTCATAAAACAGCTGGATAGATTAGAATAGATAAATAAAATAATTATGACTGTGTTATCGGCATTAATTTCAATTCAATGGTCTCCTGTTTTATTATTATTTTTAAAAATGATTTTATCTATCATCTTTAAAGTAGAATCTTGCATATTTTACTTAAAAATATGAATAAACCGACCTAATGATTGTATAAATTAGGTCGGTTGTTTTATTTGTTGATTTAACAAGGGTTTGAGTTCATTATTATTATCAGAATAGTGAACTAAAATATAAAGAAAAACCACTCGTTTGAGGGTTTTTTTTGATTTTCGACATAGTCGTTGAAACTTTATGTAAAAAATTTATTATTTTTTTCTCATTTGAATTTCTTAAGTATGGTATTGTTAAAAAATTAGTTGTTTTAATTCCACACATTTTTAAAGATTGTTTTTTAAAACCATTCCATAATCTTGTTGGAAAAATTTGACATAAAAATTAGGTGTGTCATGGGTAGTAATAATGTTAGCTGTTTTTCCAGGTAATAGAGGAGTTGGCATTAATCCATTAAACTCATAATCAAATCCAGATGCGAATACTTTATCAATATAGCCTTTTAAAATAGCTGGCATGCTACTCCACCAGATAGGAAATATAAAGATTAAATGGTCTGCCCAAATAATATCGTTTCTATACTTTTCAGTGCTAGGATCAGATTTTAAATCTCTTCTTTTATTATCGTTATCAAAATATAATACAGGATTAAATTCATCTTGATAAAGATCTAAAGTTTTCACATTATTTGTTTTAGGTAGACTATTTTTGACTGTTTTTAATATTTGAGAGTTAAAACCTTGATGATTTGGGTATGCGTATATTATTAAAATACTCATATTTATCTCCTCGTATTCTTTAGTAATTTTTTTGAAATTTTCATTGAGGACAGTTTCCTCAACAATCAAAGGAATTGAAACAGTACATGCTCTATATAAAAAAGCCAAAGAGACGGAAATCTCTTTGGCTTTTCAGTCATAACTGAAACAAACAATTTATTGATACGGACTGTATAAGATTAGCTCGTATATAGAAATTGATTTTATTTTTTTTAACTTTGCAATAGAACCCTTATTTTTTTCTATAATTTCAAGATTACGAGATAAAGGAAACCAAACTGTTCGATTTTCATTTGACCAACTCAAAGAGTTAAGTGATTATAAACCGACCGCAAATAATCGTTTTATAGATGACTTAAAATCTACTTATGAAAAAATACTTTCACTTAAGTTTGGTAGGCGAAGTGAAAGTGGTCTGTCTGTTGAGATGTTTGTTATGTTTACTCGATTTAAAATAAACGGTGATACAGATGAACCATATGTAGATATTCAATTATTTGAAGATGCTCTACCTTTGCTGAAGGGATTAGATGAATAGGTTCGCTATTCTCGTCAACAGTTTAATGACTTACAAAGTAGTTACTCAAAAACCATGTTTCGGCTATTGAAACAATTCCGTACCACCGGATATGCTTATTTTTCTAAAGAAGATTTTCATGAACTATTGGATATTCCTAAATCTTACAAGCAAGGTAATATCGATCAAAAAATTTTAACTCCTATAAAGACTGAAATGACTCCCTTATTTAAAGGTCTTACTATTCGAAAGAAATATGGGAAAGGTCGAGGAAAACCTGTCGTTGGGTATCAGTTTTCGTTTAAACCAGAGGCAAAGAATGCGAATGATTTTTCTAAAGGGGAACGCGAAGACTTACGACAAAAATTATTCAACATCGACCACAACTCAGAGCTTACTCAAAAAGAAAAGTGGCTCGCAAAAGATAAAGTCTTGGGGTATCCTCGAGGAACGCATGAGACAGACTTCCATGCTCAACCAATGACTTCCTCTGAAGACGATTCATGGAAACAAGAGATCTTGGCGCAACTCAAAAATGGTTTTTCTTAATCAGACATGCCCTCTTTTCTCTGATTCCGTTCACCCTATCTAATAGTAGAAGTCAGACAATGTATTGACTAACTTCCACTCTTTCTTTGTCTTGTGTTTTAGGGAGGGATGACCTTTTGCAAGCGAAGCAACCTGTGCCCATCTTGCCTATTTTCATGTCTGAGAGGGTCTCTCGTCCATGATGTTGTGAGACGTCTCCCACTCCCTCTTAAGACATTAAACGAGCTCTCAAGGATGATTTAAGCGATTCTCTTTTTCTCTCTGGGGGATTGGGGAACACCCCAACCATTGACGCAACCTCCACTCTCGTTTTAGGGAGAGGGAGTGTCAAATATCGACGGTGGGTATCCACGGTCTATGCTCGCAAAACGAAAATTTCTGTTCATCCTTATCTTTTGTAAGAACTCAGTTAGCTATCCTATGAGTGAATCCTTTGATAGATTGATTGAATAACATGACTCACACTTTTCGATCAACGTCGCTTCACAAGGAACGCAAAAAAGGAATCCCGTTAACTTGGGATTCCTTTTTTAACTTGAGGTAGACCATTGGTGATTCACAAAGTAGGTGTCTCGATGTGTTGGTAGATGTGGTACTTCGTAAAATGGAGATTATGTTTACCAACAAGTTAAATAACTAAATACCTAATTTACGACTAGCCATCCACTTCACCATTTCTGGATCTGAGTGAGAAAAGAATTGACTGGTAGATAAATCTAATTCTGCTATTTTTTCTTTATCTTCAGTTGATAAAGAAAAATCAAACACATCTATATTTTCTTTCATTCGATTGATATTAACTGACTTAGTAAGCACTAAGATATCTTGTTCCACAAGCCAACGAACAATAACTTGAGCAACTGATTTATTATATTTATCACCAATATCTTTTAAAATAGGATTTGAAAAAATATTGTTTTTACCTTCAGCAAATGGCGCCCAAGCTTCTACTACTACTTTTTCATTTTTTAGAGCTTCTATAGTCTCTGTTTGTTGATGAAAAGGATTGATTTCAATTTGATTAACTTGAGGAGCTACTTTATTAAAAGCTGCCAAATCAACAACACGATCGACACTAAAATTAGATACTCCTATTGCTCTAACACGTCCGCTTTCTTGTAACTCTTCCATTGCTTTCCAAGCTCCATAAACATCATTGTAGGGTTGATGAATTAACAACAAATCTATGTATTCAAGGTCTAATCTCTTTAAAGATCTTTCAAACGAATCTAAAACGCCTTTATAAGATACATTTTCTACCCAAATTTTCGTTGTGATAAATAATTCTGATCGAGCGACGCCTGATTTTGAAATTCCTTTTCCTACTGCTTCTTCATTCATATAGCTTTGAGCCGTATCTATGTGTCTATAACCCGATTTAATCGCATTTATAACTGCTTTTTCAGCTTCTAAAGGTTCAGTAATTTGGAAAGTTCCAAATCCTACTAAAGGAACTTCTACTCCGTTATTTAGTTTTATATTTTTCATTTCTATTCCTCCGATTTTTTATTAAATTCCCATAATTTTTCTACATTGTCAGGTGTTACTTTACCTAATTTAAATTGTGTAATATGGTCATCAAATGAATTAATCTTATATTCTAGTAGCTCTCTAGTTTGAGTTAATTCTGCTATTTTTTCGTTTAATTCATCCAATTGTTCATTTAAAATATCTTTTTGAGCTTGTTCCACATTTTGTTTATCCTTTAATTGAGCTAATCTTGAAAATTCGATTAAAGACTCTATTGAAATACCTGCTTTTCTTAAGTTAGTCACTAAAAATATCCAATTCAAATCTTGTAATTGATATTCTCTATAACCACTTTCATTTCGCTTGACTGGGGGAATAATTTCAATTCTTTCATAGTAACGTAAAGTATCAATGGGCAAACTAAACATTTCAGCAGCTTCTTTTATTTTCATTCTTATCACCTCTTTTAAATAAAGTATAAACCCTAGAGTTCACTCTAGGGCAAGCATAATATTAAATAAAATTTACTTGGCATAATTTGATTTATGTTAACTCATTAATTTAATTCATCAATATGATGATAATCGTGAACTCAAAAGAGATATAAATCAATGGAAGTCTGACACATAAGGTTAGACTTCCGTTTTTTATGCGTTAATCATCATAATAATGAATTGGATTAGCTAATTTAATCGTTGATAAAACAAAAAAACTCTCATCATATGATGAGAGAAGGAAGGATAAAAATGAAAAAAAGATTATTAGCTTTTATTTCTTTTTGGGGGAAAGAAACAAACGTGGATGGTAGGATTCGAACCTACACCTCAAGATAAGAGAATGAACAATTGTTAAATCTCACTGAGTTAAAACACCTCGTTCACCCACAAGTTAATTAAGTTTATACTACATTGTTGTTCACAAGAAATAGTTTACCTAAAATAGCTTAAGATTCGCTTAAAAAAGTGTGTTTAAATAATAAACTTTATGTGAACAGGCGTTGTGCTTTATTTAAGGGTTGTTAGGGCTTGCCCTGACCGTCTGAAAGACGTTTTAATATCTTTATATGATATTTATATTAAACGAGCTTATAGAGCTCTTTTTTAGCGTTTTAGCACTATTCTAAAATTTTTATTGAATACGGGGTTATGTTTTAGCAAAGGAGCGATTAGCGACTGCTGCAAGTAAAATGTGAGAGTGGTTTTCTGGTTCTGTTGCAAAGTTTTAAATCTACTATCAAATAAGGTAGAATAATAGAAAAAGATAGCAGGAGGAATGACGATGAATCATTTTAAAGGAAAGCAATTTCAGCAGGATGTGATTATTGTAGCCGTGGGCTACTATCTTCGTTATAACCTTAGCTATCGTGAAGTTCAAGAAATCTTATATGATCGTGGCATTAACGTTTCTCATACGACGATTTATCGTTGGGTGCAAGAATATGGCAAACTACTCTATCAAATTTGGAAAAAGAAAAATAAAAAATCCTTTTATTCATGGAAAATGGATGAAACGTACATCAAAATTAAAGGAAAATGGCATTATTTGTATCGAGCCATCGATGCAGATGGTTTAACCTTGGATATTTGGTTACGTAAAAAACGGGACACACAAGCAGCCTATGCTTTTCTTAAGCGGTTAGTGAAGCAGTTTGATGAACCGAAGGTTGTAGTCACAGATAAAGCCCCCTCTATTACAAGTGCCTTTAAGAAACTAAAAGAATACGGCTTTTATCAAGGGACAGAACATCGTACCATTAAATACCTGAATAATTTGATTGAACAAGACCATCGTCCAGTAAAGAGACGCAATAAATTCTATCGAAGTTTACGCACTGCCTCTACCACGATTAAAGGTATGGAAGCCATCCGAGGATTATATAAGAAAACCCGAAAAGAAGGCACTCTCTTCGGGTTTTCGGTCTGTACTGAAATCAAGGTATTATTGGGAATCCCAGCTTAAATCATAGATACCGTAAGGGATTTTATTCTTTATTTAAAACTTTGCAACAGAACCAAACTTTGAATGTAATTAAAGATGATATTATCATCTCAATCACCTCCTAGTGAATGAGAACATTATATATTCTTTTAAAAAAATCGTAAAGTATTCAGCTATTTTCATTATTATTTATATTAGAATAATGACATTCATATTAATTACTTTTAACTTTGGATAATTTTATTTATGTTAATCAATAATTATAGGGTGGATTCATAAAAACTAAATTATTGATATTTTGATAGAAAATTAAAATCATGATATAATGATTTTACAAATAAGATGTGCATTGAATAACCAAAAAGAGCCAGTCGGGGGCAACCGAACTGGCTCTTTTCTCTTTTCATTACTTGTTTGATTATTTCAAACAAATAACGTGAGGCTAGCTGTCTTTCTTGTCCTTAGAATCTAGCCATTTACTAATGCTATGGGCAATAACATTAATCATAATTCCAAGTAAGACGTCAAATAAGATATGCAACTGAATAACCTCCCTTCTTGCTGAAGATTTCAGCCAAAAGGAAGACAGCATGAGTATTATATCAAATTTTGCAACTAATTTATGTTAACTCTGACACATTTAAAATAAAATAGATACTTAGTACCAAGAAACACTATAGAGGCCCTCAGAACCAATTCCGAGAGCCTTATTCTTCGTATAATATTAGATTATGTTAATCAACGAGATAAATAACTATTTCTTACTTCTGTTTCATCAATCTCAATCCATTAAGTGTTACTAATAAAGTTGCTCCCATATCTGCAACAATAGCAATCCAAAGTGATAACCATCCTGGAATAATTAGCAATAAAGCTAAGAATTTAATGCTTAAAGAGAAAGTAATATTTTGTTTTATAATTTTTAATGTTTTTCGACTAAGATTAACAATAAACGGTAACTTTTGCAAATCATCACCCATTAAGGCAACATCAGCTGTTTCTAAAGCAGTGTCCGTTCCAGCCCCACCCATTGCAATCCCAACAGTTGCTGATGCTAACGCAGGAGCATCATTTACTCCGTCTCCTACCATAGCCACTTTTCCATACTTTTCTTTAAGCTCTTTAATATAATCTAACTTATCTTGTGGCATTAAATCACCTTTAATGTCTGTCATACCAACTTGTTCTCCAATTGATTTAGCTGTTCTGATATTGTCACCAGTTAACATAATTGTATGTTCAATACCTAACTGATGAAGCTTAGCGATTATTTCTGAACTTGACTTTCTTAATTCATCAGCAACTGCGATAATTGCCAAAATATTTTGTGCTGTTCCAAAAATCATGACGGTTTTTCCTTGCTCTTGTAACTTCTCATAAATTTTCATGACACTAGCTTGCCTAATTAATTCTGAATCAAATAATTTAGGACTTCCAACAAAATAAGTTGTACCTTGATAATCACCTTTAATTCCTTTACCAGTTACTGATTTAAAATTCATAATATCGATCATTTGATAGTTTGACTCTCTTCTATCAGCTTCTTTAAGAATGGCTGAAGCTAAAGGATGTTGAGAAAGTATTTCTAACGCTGAAATGATAGATAAGTACTGATTTTCTTGATTTGTGTCACTTAAAACAAAGTCTGTTACAGAAGGCGTTCCTTTGGTTAAAGTCCCTGTTTTATCAAAAGCGATTGCTTTTAATCCTCCGATTTCTTCGAGATAAATACCTCCCTTTACCAGCACACCATTTTTAGCTGAATTTCCAATAGCTGAAACGATTGAAACAGGTGTTGAGATAACTAATGAACAAGGACAACCAACTACTAATAGTGATAACCCCTGGTACAACCACTTATTCCAATCACCACCAAAAAACAATGGTGGAATAATGATAATTAAAGCCGAAATAGCCATGATAGAAGGGGTATAATATTTAGCAAAGTTATCAACGAATGCTTGTGCAGGTGCTCGTTCTCCTTGTGCTTCTTCCACTAAATGAATGATTTTAGCAATGGTTGTATCATTAACATGTTTAGTCACTTCCACTTCTAAAATTCCCTCTTCATTTAAAGTTCCTGCAAAAATTTCGTCCTTAATTTGTTTTTCAATTGGAACAGACTCACCCGTTATTGCTGCTTGATTAACAGCAGAATGTCCTTTAATGACTACCCCATCCATAGCTATTTTTTGCCCTGGTTTAATAATCATAATATCTCCTATTTGAATATCAGAAACATTTATCATTTTTTCTTCGTTATTTCTTCTAATCAAAGCTTCTTTTGGTGCTATATCCATTAACGAACGAATAGATTGTCTTGCTCTATCCATTGAAAATCGTTCAAGGGCTTCACTAACAGCGAATAAGATAACTACAATAGAACCTTCAGCCCATTCACCTATAATTGATGCGCCTATAATTGCTACTGTCATTAAAACTTCCATTGAAAAGTTTAATTTAAGTAAATCCTTAATTCCTTCTGTAAATAAACTAAATCCACCAATAACGATGGCTGATATAAATAAGCTTTTAGTTATGATATCATTCTCGCCTACAGTAGCTCTAAAATAAAAAGCTATCGCTATTAATATTACTGAAATAACTAATTTCCAATTACGTTTCAAGAAAGAGTCTTTCTGTCCCCCTTCAGATTCTTGATTGTCCTCATCTTGAATAATTAGATTTTCAAAAGCTCCAGCAGACTTAATTTCTTGAATGGAAGATGTTCCCTCAACTTTAATTTTTCCAGCACCAAAGTTTACTTTTGCATCTGTTACACCTTCAATACTTTTAACATTTTTTTCAAATTTAGCAGCACAATTCGTACAGCTTAATCCCTCTACTCGATATGTTTTACTAGAAGTTTCTTTACTCACATCTATCACCCTGTTCTAGTTGTTTCCCTAAATTTATCAATTCAACAATCCTATCATCAGAACTAAAATAATAAACTAATTTGCCTATTTTTTTACTATCTACAACACCTAATTTTTTTAATGATTGCAAATGATGTGATGTATTTGCCATAGTTGCTCCAATAATATTGGCTACGTCACATACACATAGTTGATCTTCATAAGCTAAAGCATGTAATATTTTGAATCTATTTTCATCTGATAAAATTTTAAATAAAGAACTTAGATCTTTGCTATTAGTATTTTTTAATCTCTCTTTTGAATTAGTTACTTGCTCCTCATGAATACAAGTAATCTCACATATTTCATTTGTCACGTTTATTCCTCCAAAATCACTCATTCAAGTTCATACTTGATTATATATAAACAGATTGTAATAATCAATTACAAGTTTGATTGTCTTTGATTTCACTAGGTATAATTTGATTTATGTTAACTCTACAAAATACTTAAAGCCTTCAGTATAATTCTGAAGGCTTTCCTTTTATATTTTTTTTAATTCTCTTAAATGAAATTTAATATGACTTTCAATAAATGTTGCTATAGTAAAATAACTATGATCATAACCTATTTCTCTTTTATATGTTACGTCTCTATCAACATTTTTAGCAGCAGATAAAAATGCCTCTTCATCTAACTGTAACTCATAGAAGTTATCATCTGTACCTTGTGTTATTAATATCGGAACATTATTTTTGGTTGATTTTTTTATAATTTCTGTAGCATCCCATTCTTTCCATGCTGACTTATCATTTCCTAAATAAGAGGAGAAGGCTTTTTTTCCCCAAGGAACGTTGCTTGGATTAGATATTGGAGCAAATGCTGAGATAGAAACAAATCGGTTTGGATTTCTTAGCCCAAGTACTAATGCTCCATGACCTCCCATTGAATGTCCCATAATGCTTTCTTTTCCTGAGAAATTTGGAATTAAAGTGTACACCAATTCAGGAAGTTCTTTAGTTAGATAATCATACATTTGAAAATTTTCTTTCCATGGTTCTAAAGTAGCATTTATATAAAAACTAGCTCCCTGTCCTAAATCCCAGTCATCACTATCAGCAACATTGCCTCTAGGTGATGTATCTGGCATAATAAATGCAACGTTTTGCTCAGAGGCATATTTCTGAAATGCTCCTTTTTGACTAAAATTATCATCTGTACAAGTTAAACCTGCCAACCACCAAATAAGTGGAACTGTTTCTGATTTAGATTTTGGTAAAAATAAACTAAATATCATTTCACATTTCAAAATTTTTGAAGTATGCTGGCATTTAATTTGCTTTCCACCAAAAGAAGTATGAATTTCCAATATTTTCAAGTCCATACATCTAATCTCCATAAGTTAACATAGTTCGAATTGATTCACCGTTATGCAGTAACTCAAATGATTCATTAATTTGAGAGAAACTTAGTCTATGTGTAATAAACGAATCTAAATCAATCTTTCCATCCATAAATTCTTCAACCATGCCAGGTAATTGAGTTCGACCTTTCACTCCTCCAAAAGCAGAGCCTTTCCATACACGTCCTGTTACTAATTGGAATGGGCGCGTGTGAATCTCTTTTCCTGCTCCAGCAACTCCAATAATAATACTCTCTCCCCATCCTTTATGGCATGATTCTAATGCAGATCGCATTACTTCAACATTTCCAATGCATTCGAAACTATAGTCTACACCTCCATCTGTCATTTCAACTATTACTTCTTGTATTGGTTTTTCATAATCTTTAGGATTTACAAAGTCAGTAGCTCCCATCTTTTTCGCTAATTCCCATTTATCAGGATTCGTATCGACTGCAATAATACGTTGAGCATTAACTTTCTTTAAACCTTGAATAACTGCAAGACCAATAGCTCCTAAACCAAATACAGCAGTAATAGCCCCTTCTTCGACTTTTGCTGTATTTTCAACTGCACCTATACCTGTTGTAACACCACAACCTAGCAATCCAACTTTTTCTAATGGTGCATTTTCATTTATTTTCACTAAATTAATTTCGTTTACTACTGTATACTCACTAAAAGTACTGGTACCCATGTAATGATAAATTGGTTCACCGTTATATGAAAAACGAGTTGTACCATCAGGCATTACTCCTTTTCCCTGTGATTCTCTTACAGCAGAACATAAATTTGTTTTTCCAGATAAACAAAATTTACATTTACCACATTCTGCTGTGTATAAAGGTATAACGTGATCTCCTTCTTTAACGGATGTAACACCAGAACCAACTTTTACAACGACTCCAGCTCCCTCATGTCCTAACACAACAGGAAATACACCTTCAGGATCTTCACCTGATAAAGTATAAGCATCTGTATGGCAGACAGATGTATACAATATTTTAACCATAACTTCATTTTCTTTTGGATCTTCCACATCAATCTCTACAATTTCTAATGGTTTATTTGGACCAAATGCAACAGCAGCTCTACTTTTCATAACTATTCTCCATCCATTTTCATAATTAGATTACTCATCTATCTTATTTATTAAAATACTTTT